>JASHTN010000006.1 GCA_030040525.1 Gammaproteobacteria bacterium
TGAGCAGGCGCGGATCGCCGCTCTGCTGCGCGCGCCGCGTGAGGTCAGCGTAGATGCTCTCGGGGCTCTCGCGTCGCACCGGCCGCGCGCACTGCCGGCAGAAGAGCTGCGCGGCGCGGGCGAACAGCAGCTTCAGGTGGTCGTTGAGCTCGGTCATCGTGCCGACGGTGGAGCGCGAGGTGCGCACCGGGTTGGTCTGGTCGATGGCGATCGCGGGCGGGATGCCCTCGATCGAGTCGACCTGCGGCTTGTCCATGCGGTCGAGGAACTGCCGCGCGTACGGCGAGAAGGTCTCGACGTAGCGGCGCTGGCCCTCGGCATACAGCGTGTCGAACACCAGCGAGGACTTGCCCGAGCCGGAGACTCCCGTGACGACCACGAGCTCGTTGAGCGCGATGTCGAGGTCGAGGCTCTTGAGATTGTTCTGGCGCGCGCCACGCACGAGGATGGCGTCGCCCGGGGCGTCGGTCATTGCGTCACCGTCAAGCCAAGAGGGAGCGAGGGGGCGCGGCGGACCTGGCGCACCTCCGAGGGATTGTAATGGATTCGGAGCGCACCAATTTCAAGCGCGGCGCCTGCCCGCGCACACGGCGCGCAATCCAGCAGTGCCTCGACCGGTCTACTGTATGAGCCGCGGCCCGGTGTAAGCGGCCCTGTGTATGACTCACGCGCTACAATCAGCGACTCGCGCGGAAAATCAACGACATGCTCATCCGTCCCTCGCTCGGCTTCGGCCTCGGCCTGCGCGTCGAGCACTACGAGTCGGTGCTCGCCGAGCGGCCGCCGGTGGACTGGTTCGAAGTGCTGACCGAGAACTACCTGGTGCCGGGCGGCAAGCCGCTCGACTACCTGATGCGCGTTCGCGAGCGTTACCCGGTGGCAATGCACGGAGTGTCCCTCTCGATCGGCAGCAGCGCGCCGCTCGACCGCGAGTATCTGCGGCAGGTCGCCGCGCTCGCTGCGCGGGTGCAGCCGGAGTGGATCTCCGATCACCTCTGCTGGACCGGGGTCGCCGGCAGGAACACCCATGACCTGCTGCCGCTGCCCTACACCGAGGAGGCGCTCGAGCACGTCGCGGCGCGCGTCCGCCAGGTACAGGACATGCTCGGGCGGCGGATCCTCCTCGAGAACGTCTCGAGCTACGTCACGTTCCGCGATTCCGCGCTCACCGAGTGGCAGTTCCTCGCGCAGCTCGCCGAGCGCGCCGACTGCCTGATCCTGCTCGACGTCAACAACATCTACGTGAGCGCGGTGAACCACGAGTTCGATCCCTACGACTACCTGAACGCCGTTCCCGCCGAGCGCGTGCAGCAGATCCATCTCGCCGGCCACGAGGATCACGGCAGCTACCTGGTCGACACCCACGACACCGCAGTGTGCGATCCGGTCTGGGAGCTGTATGCGGCGGCGCTCAGGCGCTGCGGTGCGGTGAGCACCATGATCGAGCGCGACGATCACATCCCGCCACTCAGCGAGCTCTGCGCCGAGCTCGGCCGGGCCCGCGCGCTGGCTCGCGACGCGCTGGGCGCGGCTGCAGCGGAGCGCACCGCCGCAGCGTTGGGCGCCGCCCCCCAGTCCACGGCTGTCGCGCCATGAGCTCGCTCGCGCGGGTTCAGAGCGACTTTCAGGACCACCTGCTGCGCGGCAGCGAGGCGGTGAGAGCACACTTGCTCGGCACGGCGCGCGTTCCGTTGGAGACGCGTCTCGGCATCTATGCCGGCGCCTACGGCAGCCGGCTCACCGATGCGCTGCGCAGCAACTACCCGGCGCTGGCGGCACTGCTCGGCGAGGCGGATTTCGCGGCGCTGGGCGCGGACTACGTGCGCACGCACGACTCGCCGTTCTTCTCGATCCGCAACTACGGCGATGGGCTGCCGGAGTTCCTCGTGCAGCAGGCGACCTACGCCGAGGTGCCGCTGCTTGCCGAGCTGGCGCGCTGGGAATGGACCCTCGGTACCGTGTTCGATGCCGCCGATGCCACGCCGCTTGCCGTGGGGGCGCTCGCGCGCACCCCGCCGGCGCGGTGGGCGCAGCTCAGCTTCGAGTGGCACCCGAGCGTGCGGCGCATCGCGCTCGCCTGGAACGTGCCGCAGCTGTGGCAGGCGCTCACCCGTGGCGAGGAGCGGCCCGAGCTCGTGCTGCTGCCCGAGCCCATCGAGTGGCTCGCCTGGCGGCAGGAGCTGCGCAGCTGCTTCCGTTCCCTGTCGAGGAGCGAAGCCGCGGCGCTCGATGCGGCGCGCGCCGGTGACTGCTTCGGCGAGCTGTGCGAGCGGCTCGGGGCGGAGCTTGGCGAGCACGCGGCTCCCGCGCAGGCGGCGACGCTGCTGCGCGCCTGGGTCGATGCGGGCCTGATTGTCGCCGCGCGCACCGCCTAACGTACAATCCGCTCACGCAAACCATTGCGGCGCACCCGCGCGCGGTGCGCCGCCGCGGCGCGACCTGCGTTGAGGTTCGAGCATGTCACCGCTGAGCTACGGCAACGTGCTGGAGATGATCGGCCACACACCGCTCATGGCCGTGCGCCACATGGATACCGGTCCCTGCGAGCTGTTCCTCAAGCTCGAGAACCAGAACCCTGGCGGCTCGATCAAGGATCGCATCGGGCTCTATCTCATCCAGGCCGCCGAGCGCGTCGGCAAGATCACCCCCGGCGCCACGCTCATCGAGGCGACGGCCGGCAACACCGGGCTGGGACTGGCGCTGGTCGCCGCGCAGAAGAGCTACCGCCTGGTGCTCGCGATTCCCGACAAGATGAGCCAGGAGAAGATCTTCCACCTCAAGGCCATGGGCGCCGAGGTGGTGATGACCCGCTCGGACGTCAGCAAAGGGCACCCGGAATATTACCGCGACGTCGCCGAGCGCCTCGCGCGCGAGACGCCGAACTCGTACTTCGTGAACCAGTTCGGCAATCCCGTCAATGCCCAGGCGCACGAGGAAACCACGGCTCCGGAGATCTGGGAACAGCTGGGCGGGCGGCTCGATACGGTCGTGTGCGGCGCCGGCACCGGCGGCACGCTCACCGGGCTGTCGCATTTCTTCGCGCGTATCGCGCCGCACGTGCAGATGGTGCTCGCAGACCCGGTAGGCTCGGGGCTCGCGACCTATGCGCGGACCGGGAAGCTCCCCGAGAGCATGACGCCGTGGCTGGTCGAGGGCATCGGCGGGGACTCCGTGCCGCCGGTCGCGGACTTCTCGCGCGTCCGTGCCACCTACAGCATTGCCGATGCCGAGGCGTTCAGTACCTGCCGCGAGCTGCTCGCCAAGGAGGGCGTCATCGCCGGAACTTCCACCGGCACGCTGCTCGCGGCGGCGCTGCGCTACTGCCGCGAGCAGCGGCAGCCGAAGCGCGTCGTCACCTTCGTCTGCGACAGCGGCAACAAGTACCTCTCCAAGGTATACAACGACTTCTGTATGCTCGGCCAGGGGTTCCTCGAGCGCGCGCGCCTCGGCGACCTGCGCGACCTGATCGTGCGCCGCTACGCGGAAGGCAATGCCGTCACGGTCAACGCCTCCGAGCCGGTGCTGGCGGCGTACCGGCGCATGAAGCTCTACGACGTCTCGCAGGTGCCGGTGATGCAGGACGGTCGCATCGTCGGCATCGTCGACGAGGAGGACATTCTTCTCGAGGTGTTCGCCAACCCGCAGCACTTCAACGAGCCGGTGACGCGTGCCATGGCGAGCCACCTGGTGACCGTGCCGGTGGATGCGGGCGTGGCGCAGCTGATGGAGATCTTCAAGCGCGGCATGGTGGCGATCGTCATGCACGAGAACGAGTTCCAGGGCATCGTGACGCGCATCGATCTGCTCAACTGGCTGCGGCGCCGCATGCCGATCTGAGGACTGCATGACCGACGAGCATCGCGCACAGCGCTTCGCCACGCGTGTCATCCACGGCGGCCAGCATCCCGATCCGCTCACGGGAGCCGTGATGCCGCCGATCTATGCGACCTCGACCTACGTGCAGTCGAGCCCCGGCGTGCACCAGGGCTATGACTACTCGCGCACCCGCAATCCCACGCGCGATGCGCTGCAGGCGGCGGTCGCCAACCTCGAGGGCGGCAGCGCCGGTTTCGCGTTCGCCTCGGGGATGGCGGCGAGCGCGACGCTCCTCGAGCTGCTCGATGCCGGCGCGCACATCGTCGCGATGCACGATCTCTACGGCGGCAGCTACCGGCTGTTCGAGAACGTGCGCAAGCGCTCCGCCGCGCACCAGGTGTCGTTCGTCGACCTGTCGGAGCCAGCAAGGCTCGAGGCGGCGCTGCGCCCGGACACGCGCATGGTCTGGGTCGAGACGCCGAGCAACCCGCTGCTGAAGCTCGTGGACCTCGCCGCGGTCGCGGCGCTCGCGCAGCGGCACCGGCTGCTCGCGGTGTGCGACAACACTTTCGCGACCCCCTTCATTCAGCGCCCGCTCGAGCACGGCTTTGACATCGTCGTGCACTCGACCACCAAGTACCTGAACGGCCACTCCGACTCGCTCGGCGGCGCGGTGGCGGTGCGCGACGCGGAGCTCGCCGAGCGCATCGCCTACCTGCAGAACGCGGTCGGCAGCGTGCCGGGGCCGTTCGACGCGTTCCTGACGCTGCGCGGCATCAAGACGCTGGCGCTGCGCATGGAGCGGCATTGCGCCAACGCGCTCAGCCTGGCGCAGTTTCTCGAGTGGCATCCGCAGGTCGAGCGGGTGATCTACCCCGGGCTGCCGAGTCACCCGCAGCACGCGCTCGCCCGGCGGCAGATGAGCGGCGGCTACGGCGGTATCGTCACCGCGGTGCTGCGCGGCGGACTCGCCGCGGCGCGCCGCGCACTCGAGAGATGCCGCCTGTTCGCGCTCGCCGAGAGCCTCGGTGGTGTGGAGAGCCTGATCGAGCATCCGGGGCTCATGACCCACGCCTCGCTCCCGGAAGCGACCCGCAGGGAACTGGGAATCGGCGACGGCCTGATCCGGCTCTCGGTGGGAGTCGAAGACGTCGAGGATCTGGTCGCGGACCTGCGCCACGCGCTCGGCTGAAGGCGCGCGCCGCGCCCGCACCCTGCCGCAAGGCGCCGCATGCCGCAGCGCGCGGCGGCCGCCTGGCCCGCTCTAGGGCTCCAGCCCCGTCTGGCTGGTCAGATAGACCGCGAAGGTGCCGAGCCAGTGACCGCCC
>JASHTN010000007.1 GCA_030040525.1 Gammaproteobacteria bacterium
ACCGACTGGTCGATCGACAACTACGCGCGCGACGTCGCCACCATCGTGCGGCAGGTGCCGAACCCGCAGCTGGTGCTCATCGGGCACTCCATGGGCGCGACCGTGGCGCTCGCGGCGGTGCCGAAGATCGGCGCACGCGTGATCGGCGTCATCGCAGTGGATGCGCTGCGCTCGGTCGGCCTGCCGCCGCTCTCAGCAGGCGAGATCGAAGCGCGCGTCGCGCCGTTTCGTGCCGACTTCGTCGGCGAGACACGCAAGCTGGTCGGCGACTCGCTCTTCGAGAAGGGTGCCGACCCGATCCTGGTGCAAAAGGTGGCCTACGACATGTCGCTCAGCCCGCCGGATATCGCGGTCGCGAGCCTCAAGGGGCTGCTGGCGGTGGACTTCGCGACGCTGCTGCCGCAGGTGCACGTGCCGGTGTACGCCATCAATTCCGACCTGCTGCCGACGGAGGTGGCGCGCATCCGCAGGACGCTGCCGGACTTCACGCTGGATGTGCTGCCGCACACCGGGCATTTCCCGATGCTGGAAGCGCCGGCGCGCTTCGATCCGCTGCTGCTGAAGGACATCGAGGCGCTGCGCCTGCGCGCGGCGGCGCAGCCCTCGCACTGAGACGGCGCACACCCCGCCTAGTGCTCCTTGCGCAGACGCACCAGGCCCTCCTGCGCGGCGCTCGCCACCAGGCGGCCGTCGCGCGCGAACACACTGGCGCGCGCGAAGCCGCGCGCACCGGAGGCGCTCGGGCTCTCCATGGCGTACAGCAGCCAGTCATCGACGCGCAGCGGGCGGTGAAACCACAGCGCGTGGTCGATGCTCGCCATGACGATGCTGGGCGCGAGCAGCGAGGTGCCGTGCGGCAGCGTCGCGGTATCGAGCAGGAAGAAGTCCGACACGTAGGCGAGCAGCCGCCGGTGCAGCATTTCATCGTCGGGTAGAGCGGCCACGGCGCGGAACCAGACCTGCCGCACCGGCGCCTCGCGCCGCTGCCGCAGGTAGTCGATCGGCTGCACCGGGCGGAATTCGAACGGCCGCGGCTGCGCGAAGAAGCGCCGCAGCCGTTCCGGCAGCCGCTCGAGCACGGTCGGGGGCGGCCCACCGGACTCCGGCAGCGCCTCCGGCTGCGGCACCTGCGGCATCGGAATCTGGTGATCGAAGCCGCTCTCGGCCAACTGGAAGGAGGCGGTCATGTTGAAGATCTGCTGGCCGTGCTGGATGGCGACGACGCGGCGGTTGGAGAAGCTGTGGCCGTCGAGACTGCGGTCGACCTCGTAGACGATCGGCGCGTTGCAGTCGCCGCGCCGCAGGAAGTAGGCGTGCAGCGAGTGCACCACGCGCCCGACGACGGTGGCCGCGGCAGCCGTCAGCGCCTGGCCGAGCACCTGGCCGCCGAAGACCTGCGGCGCGCCGATGTCGCGGCTCGCGCCGCGGAACAGATTCACCTCCAGCTGCTCCAGCTCGAGCAGCTGCAGGAGATCCGCGAGACGCTGATCCATCTCCCTGAAAGGCGCGCCGTCAGCCGAAGCTGAACTTGCCGTGCATGAGCGCGCTGTGGCCGGGGAACGTGCACAGGTAGCTGTAGTCCCCGCCCTTCTTGAGAAGCGAGGCGGGGAAGGTGACGCTGGTGGACTCACCGCCGCCGATCACCTTGGTATGCGCCAGCACGCGCTTGTCGCCCGGCTGGACGTAGTTGTTGGCAAGCCCCGCCGCCAGACCCGCCTGATCCACCGCGGCCATGTCCGCCGTCCCCACCAGCACCCAGTCGTGGCCCATCACCTCGCGCGGCTGCTTGCCGACATGATGCAGCGTCACGGTGATCTCCTTGCAGGTGGCGGGCACCGACAGCTGCTGCTTGTCGTACTGCATCATGTCGTTGCCGCTGATCTCCACCCTGCACGGGTCGGCCTGCGCGAGCACCGGGAGCGCGAGTGCGCCGAGCAGTGCGCCCGCCGCGAGTGTATTGCGCATCGACTTCATGGTCGTCTCCTCCATCGCCAGTGGTCAGTCCGGCACTCCCAGACGCTGGTGCATCACCGGGCTGGTGGTCGTGTATTGCAGGAACTGCTTCTTCTGCGGGTAGAGGTGGTGCTGGATCGCAAAGGCCGCCAGCGCCGCCTCGTGAAAACCGGACAGGATGAGCTTCTTCTTGCCGGGATAGGTGTTGATGTCGCCGACCGCGAAGACCCCGGGCAGACTGGTCTGGAATTTCTCGGTGTCCACCCTGAGAGCCTTCTTCTCCAGCGCCAGTCCCCACTCGGCGATCGGCCCGAGCTTCGGGTGCAGCCCGAAGAACACCAGCAGCTGATCGGCGGCGAGCTCGCGTACGCTGCCATCGGGGCTGCGGATGCTGACCCCGCGCAGTGCGCCGTCGGCGTGCTGGAGTGCGTGCGGCAGCGCTTCGAAACAGCGCATCCGGCCGGCGGCCACCTCCTCCTGCATCCTCGCGACCGAGGCGGGGGCGGCGCGGAACTCGCGCCGGCGGTGCACCAGGGACAGGCTCTGCGCCTTCGGCAGCAGCGCCAGCGTCCAGTCGAGCGCGGAATCGCCCCCGCCGAAGACCACTATGTGCTTGCCGGCGAGCACCGCGGCATTCCTGACCCGATACTGGATGGCACCGCCCTCGAACGCCTCGGCCCCCTCGAGCCCGAGCCGGCGCGGCTGGAACGAGCCTACGCCGGCGGCGATCACCACTGCGCCGGCGTCGAAAGTGGTGCCGGCCGCGGTGCGCAGGTGAAAGCGCCCGTCCGCGCGGCGGGCGAACTCGATCACTTCCTGACCGAGATGCAGCTGCGGCTTGAAGGGCTTGATCTGCTGCAGCAGCCGGTCGACGAGCTCCTGCGCGCCGCACACCGGCAGCGCCGGAATGTCGTAGATCGGCTTGTCGGGATAGAGCTCGGCGCACTGGCCGCCCGGGTGCGCGAGCGAATCGACGATGTGCGCGCCGATGCCGAGCAGCCCGAGCTCAAACACCTGGAACAGCCCGCACGGGCCGGCGCCGATGACGACGACCTCGGTGCTGACCGCCCCCCCGCTGGCGGCGTTGCTTGGAGTCTGGCTCAAGATGCTGGCTTTCGACGCGTTGTGTTAAAACCATTGTAGAGGGTCCGGCAGCACATCGCATGCGCTGCCGCCGCCGCCGCGGTCCGCGAGGTGCGCGCGGCTTGCCGCCGGCCGTATAGTATGCAGCAGGCGCCGACGCCCCCGCGTACGCAGGCCGTGCGGCGCGCGCGACTCACCCCTGCGCGAGCCGACCTGCACCAGGAGCTGCCTTGCCATCCAACACCGAACTGCACGCCCGTCGCCAGCAGGCCATCCCGCGCGGCGTCAGCAATTCGCTTGCCGTGTATGCCGCGCGCGCCGCAAACGCCGAGATCTGGGACGTCGAGGGCCGGCGCTACATCGACTTCGCGAGCGGTATCTCGGTGCTCAACACCGGTCACGTGCATCCGCGGATCAAACAGGCCATCGAGCGGCAGCTCGAGCGCTTCACGCACACCTGCTTTCAGGTCACCCCCTACGAGAGCTACATCGCGCTCGCCGAGGCGCTCAACGCCCTGGCCCCGGGGCCGGGTGCGAAGAAGACCATCTTTCTCACCACCGGCGCCGAGGCGGTCGAGAACGCCGTCAAGATCGCGCGCTTCCACACGCGCCGCTCCGCCGTCATTGCCTTCGCGGGCGGCTTTCATGGACGCACGCTGGCGTGCCTCAGCCTCACCGGCAAGGTCCAGCCGTACAAGGCCGGATTCGGCCAGATGCTGCCTGAAGTGCACCACCTGCCCTTCCCGATGGCCTACCACGGCGTCACGGTCGATGATTCGCTGCAGGCGCTCGAGCAGCTGTTCAGGGCAGGCGTCGATCCGGTGCGGGTCGCGGCCATCATCATCGAGCCGGTGCTCGGCGAAGGCGGCTTCTATGCCGCGCCGCCCGAGCTGCTCAGGCGCCTGCGCGCGCTCTGCGACACGCACGGCATCGTGCTGATCGCCGACGAGATCCAGTCGAGCTTCGGCCGTACCGGGCGCATGTTTGCGATCGAGCACTCGGGCGTCGTGCCGGACCTGATCACCGTCGCCAAGAGCATCGCCGGAGGCGTGCCGCTATCGGCGGTGATCGGCAAGGCCGAGATCATGGACGCCCCGGGTCCCGGCGGACTCGGCGGAACCTTCGCGGGCTCCCCGCTCGCGTGCGCGGCGGGACTGGCGGTGCTCGAGGTGATGCGCGAGGAGAACCTGCTGTCACGGGCGCAGGAGATCGGACGCTTCATGAGCTCGCGCCTGAAGGGCCTGCAGGTGCGATTCCCGTGCGTCGGTGAGGTCCGCGCGCACGGCGCGATGGTGGCGGTGGAGCTGGTGAAGAACTCGCGCGCTGACTCGCCCGATGCGGAGCTCGCCAGGGCGCTGGTTCAGGCCGCCGGCCGGCTGGGCCTGGTGGTGCTGTCCTGCGGGGTGTATGCGAACGTGATCCGCTTCCTCGCGCCGCTGACGATCTCGGATGCGCTGCTGAAGGAAGGCTGCCGCCTGTTCGAGCTGGCGCTCGAGGAGGCCGCAGGCGCGCAGCCGAAGGCCAAGGCCGCGGTCTGAGCTCGGCGCCTGCGCGCAGCACGAGGCGCGTCGGGTGCCACGCGCAAACCTTCAGGCGCGGCCGGCGTTGGCGTCGGTCGGCGTGTGGAAGTACTCGCTCTCAGAGGCGAGTTGCTCGATGAGGCGGTTGAGCTCGGCCATGCGACCCTGTGCGGTGCTGATCGGCATGCAGTCCTGACAGCGCGGATCACCGCACGGCTGGCGCGAATACAGCCAGTACTGGAGCGCCCCGGCCAGCAGGCCGTCGGCGATGTCCCAGAGATCGGCGTCCTTGTCCTTGTCGGCGAGCTTGTTGCCCAGGTCGACGGCCTTGGAGAAGGCCGAATCAAATGTGTCGGCTAGCTCGCTCATGTCTGCCCGGACCCCTTCATCGTAGCCGCTAGTATAGCAACAGCACCGCCAGCGGCCCGACGGCGCGCGGGGTGCGCGGCCGCAGCCGCCCGGCGGCGCCGGCGTGCTCCCAGTCACGTCCGCGCATGCGCTTAGTGCGATGCCCGCCACGGCAGGACCACAACACCCGCGCGCATGATGTGCGGCAAGTCACGAAAGATCGGGTAAGGCCGCCACCGGCCGATCAACGGCTTATGTAGCATGCTGCAACCGAGCACTGAAGCCGCAGCCGACACGCCGCCGGCGGCGCCGGTGGCGCCCGCCGTCGCGCGCGCCCGTCCATGGCGGCTGCGCGCGCCGCGTCTCGGCATCGGCTGGCGCCTCGGCCTGGGGCTGACCGCGGTGGCGCTGGTGCTCACCCTGGGAGAGACACTGGCCACGCGCACTGCGCGCCAGGCGGCAACCGCCGTGCTCAGCATGCAGGACGAGCACGAGCCGCTTGCCGAGCGCGCCGACGCGGTGCTGGAGAAGCTCGTCGATTACGATCGCGCGGTCAGCGAGTCTGTGCAGGCCGTTGAGCCGCCCGGCGCAGACGTGCTCGGCGGCGCCGGCGACGAGCTGCGCGCGGCGATCGCGGCCTATTACGACGGCCGCCCGGCACCGCAGCTCAACGATGCGGGTCGGGCGTTGCGCGCGGCGCTGCTCGCTCACATCGGCAACGGCCGCATGCTGGCGGAGCGTGCCGCGCAGCGCGAGCAGTGGGTCAACGAGCGCCACGCCGCTCTCGAGAACATCTATCAGCGCATCGTGACGGCCGGCGGCACCGGACTCGCGATCAACAGCACGCAGGTGCTCGCCCGGCGCTCGCTCGCCGAGCTGCAGACGGCGATCGATGCGATCCGCGGCAACCTCGGGTTCGCCGCCGACGTCGGCCGGCGCGAGCAGAACTTCCTGCGGGTGCTGGACGCCGAGTCGCCGGAGCTGGCGAGCTCGCCGGGTGAGGCGTGGCTCGCGGTGCTGCGCCAGGACTTCGTGCGCGCCATGCGCCTGCGCATCGCGATCCTGCACTACGACGAGACGAGCGTCGCGCAGTGGCACAATCTGCTCGCGGAGAGCGCCGGCCTCACGGCCGGCGTGCAGGAGCTGCTGCAGAAGCCGGCGCGCAGCGCGCTGCTGCAGGCCTCGCGCCATGCGGCGCGCGCCGCCGAGATCGCCGAGAAGAGTCTCACCGATACCGGCGCGGAGGTGCTGGGACTGCTGCTGCTGGTATCGGTGCTGCTGCTCGCGAGCATCAGCCAGCCGGTGCGGCGCCTCACGGCGGCCACGCGGCTGCTGGCCGCAGGCGACCGCAGCGCGCGCGCCCCGCGCGGCGGCTCGGCCGAGATCGACGAGCTGGCCGAGTCCTTCAACACCATGGCCGTGGCACTGGCGCACGCCGAGAGCGAGCTGCGCGACCATCAGACCGAGCTCGAGGAGCGGGTCGCCGAGCGCACCCGCCAGTTGCACCACCTGGCGCATCACGATCCGCTCACGCTGCTGCCCAACCGGCGGCAGATGTCGGCGCGCCTGACGGCCGCGCTGGCCGGCAGCGGCGCCGCCCAGCAGCTCGCGCTGCTGTTCGTCGACGTGGACAATTTCAAGTCCATCAACGACACGCTCGGCCACAGTTTCGGCGACCGGGTGCTGCAGCACGTCGCCCGGCGCCTGCACACCGCGACCGGCGGCCGTGCCTTCCTCGCGCGTCTCGGCGGGGACGAGTTCACGGTGCTGCTCGAGGGCGTACAGTCCTTCAAGGAGGTGGCGCGCTGCGCCGCGCGCATCGTGACGACGCTGCAGCAGCCGCTGACCGTCGACGGCCGCCTGCTCACAACCAGCGCCAGCGTCGGCGCGAGCCTCTACCCCGCCCATGCCGCCGATGCCGAGGGACTGCTGCGCGCCGCCGATGTCGCACTGTTCCGTGCCAAGGAGCTCGGCCGCAACCGTTTTGCGTTCTACAACCCGGCGCTCTACGACGCCGCCGCACAGCGCTTTCGCCTCGAGCAGTCCCTGCGGCGCGCGGTCGAAAGCGGCGAGCTGCTGCTCATGTTCCAGCCACAGGTGGCGCTGCATACCTTCGAGACGCTCAGCCTCGAGGCGCTGCTGCGCTGGCGCAAGCCCGACGGCCGGATCGCCGCGGCCGCCGAATTCATCCAGGTCGCGGAGAAGTCCGGCCTGATTCACGAGCTCACCGGCTGGGTGCTGCGCTCGGCGGCATCGACTGCCGCCGCGTGGCGCAAGCAAGGCTGGCAGCGCGCTGCGATCGGCATCAACGTCTCGCCCTCGCAGTTCTTCGAGAGCGACTTCGTCGACCAGGTGGCACGCACGCTCGAGTCCACGGGGCTGCCGCCGAGCGCGCTGGAGCTGGAGATCACCGAGACCGTGCTGCAGACCGGCAGCGCCACGATCGACTCGCTGCGCCGGCTGCGCACCCTCGGCTGCGGCGTAGCGCTCGATGACTTCGGCATCGGCTACTCTTCGCTCACCTCCCTCGAGCAGCTGCCGATCACGCGGGTGAAGCTCGATCGCATGCTGATCGCCGGTGTCGACAGCAACCCGCGCTCGGCGGCAATCGTGCGTTCGGTGGTCGCGCTCTGCTATGGCCTGGGACTGCAGGTCACGGCCGAGGGAGTCGAACGCACCGCACAGCTCGAGTTCCTGTCGCACTGCGGGCCGATCGGCGCGCAGGGCTACCTGCTCGCGCATCCGGTGGAGGCGCACGTCGCGCGCGCGGAAGCCGCAGCGGCGGGCGAGCGCGCGCGCCGCACGCTCGAGGCCGCAGGGGCAACTTCGCCGCATGAGGACGAGCCGCTGGTGTTCGCGGCCAGCACCGGGCGCCGCCGCGCCACCTAGCGCCGCTCGCCGGCGCGGCGCGCCGCAAACGCGGCGCGCGCCCGCACTCCGAGATCCGCCTGATCGGTGAAGAAGCCGTCGATGCCGGCTGCGAGGTAGGGCTCGAGCTCGCGCTCGAGATCGCCGGCGGCGCTCGGCGCCGGGCCGCTGCGGAGGTCTGCAGGCAGAAAGGCGTTCTCGGCGCGGAAGGTCCAGGGATGCACCTCGAGGCCCGCGGCGTGCGCCTGCGCGACCAGCGCCGTCGGCTCACCGATGGTCTCATCCGCGCGCCGCGGGATGACCAGCGACTTGTTGGGACCGATGGCCTGCGCGTAGGTCGCGATGGCGGCAAGGCCCGCGGGCGTCAGCATTTCGGCGTAGCCGTCCGTTGCGCCCGCCGCCGCCCAATCGAACGGCTGGCCGCGCTCCTCGATGAGCTGCACCAGCGGCAGCTCGGTCATGCCGCGCAGCGCCTTGAGATTGCCCACCTCGAAGGACTGGAGCCACACGGGCGCCCGGCGCCCGCAGTAGCCGTGGCGCTCGAGCACTTCGATGAGCCGCGCCTCCATCGCCAGCCCGCGGGCGGCGAAGTAGCTCGGGTGCTTGGTTTCAGGGTACACGCCCGTCGGCGCGGGCGGGGCGACCCCGAGCTGCGCCGCGCGTGCCGCGCGCTGCAGTCCGGTGCCATGCACCAGCGCCAGGATCTCCTCCAATGTCGGGATCTCGAACTGGCCGTCAAAGCGCGTATTGGCCGGCCGGATCGCGCCGATGCGCTCGCGCGCGCGCAGCGTCTTGAGCTCCGCCAGCGTGAAGTCCTCGGTGAACCAACCGGTGACCTCGCTGCCGTCGATCAGCTTCGTGGTACGGCGCGCGGCGAACTCGGGGTGCGCGGCCACATCCGTTGTGCCGCCGATCTCATTCTCGTGGCGCGCCACCAGCACCGCATCGCGCGTCATGACCAGATCCGGCTCGACGTAGTCGGCGCCGTACTGGATGGCGAGGAAATACGAGGCGAGCGTGTGCTCCGGCACATAACCGCAGGCGCCGCGGTGGCCGATGACGATCGGGCGGATCGCGCTCATGGTGGGCGCATACCAGCACAGCGGTAGCTGACTTGCTAGACTTTGTGCGTGCTGCTGACGGAACAGGACATCTACCACTTCCGCGAGGGCACGTACTTCAGGGCCTACGAGCGGCTCGGTGCCCATGCAGACCCTGCCGGCGGCGCTACGCACTTCGCGGTGTGGGCGCCGAACGCCGACGCCGTATCGGTGCTCGGCGATTTCAACGGCTGGAGCCGCGGCGCCGATCCCCTGCAGCCGCGCTGGGACTCCTCCGGTATCTGGGAGGGCAGCATCGCGAGCGCAGCTCGCGGCGCCCTCTACAAGTACGCGATCACCGCGCGCCACAGTGGCGAGACGCTCGAGAAGAGCGATCCGTATGCATTCTGTACCGAGGTGCCGCCGCGCACCGCCTCAGTGGTCTGGGACCTCGGGTATCAGTGGCACGATGCCGCGTGGATGAGCCGGCGCGCCCGGGCGAATGCGCTCGAGGCCCCCTGGTCGATCTACGAGGTGCACCTAGGTTCCTGGCGCCGCACGCCCGCCGCGGGCGCGGGCCCGCCCGGCTACCGCGAGCTCGCCGCGGAGCTTGCCGACTACGTCACCGACATGGGCTTCACGCACGTCGAGCTCCTGCCGGTGATGGAGCACCCGTTCTACGGCTCCTGGGGCTACCAGGTGACCGGCTACTTCGCGCCGAGCGCCCGCTACGGCAGCCCGCAGGACTTCATGTACTTCGTCGATCACCTGCACCAGCGCGGCATCGGCGTGATCCTCGACTGGGTGCCGTCGCATTTCCCCAGCGACGCGCACGGTCTGGCGCGCTTCGACGGCACACACCTCTACGAGCATGCCGATCCGCGCCAGGGCTTCCACCCCGAGTGGAGCAGCTCGATCTTCAACTACGGGCGGGCCGAGGTGCGCGACTTCCTCGCGAGCAGCGCGCTGTTCTGGCTCGAGAAGTACCACGCGGATGCGCTGCGCGTGGATGCCGTGGCCTCGATGCTCTATCTCGACTACGGCCGGCGCGCCGGCGAGTGGATCCCCAACCGCTTCGGTGGCCACGAGAATCTCGAGGCGGTGGAGTTCCTGAAGCAGCTGAACCTCGCGGTCTACCGCGATCATCCCGGCACCCAGACGGTCGCCGAGGAGTCGACCGCCTGGCCGATGGTGTCGCGACCCACCTACCTCGGGGGACTCGGCTTCGGCCTGAAGTGGAACATGGGCTGGATGCACGACACGCTCAAGTACTTCCATCAGGATCCGCTGCATCGCAAGTTCCACCACAGCCGGCTCACCTTCAGCATCTGGTACGCCTTCAGCGAGAACTTCGTGCTGCCGCTCTCGCACGACGAGGTGGTGCACGGCAAGGGGGCGCTGCTCGGCAAGATGCCCGGCGACGAGTGGCAGCAGTTCGCGAGCCTG
Source organism: Gammaproteobacteria bacterium (assembly GCA_030040525.1). Classification (GTDB taxonomy): domain Bacteria; phylum Pseudomonadota; class Gammaproteobacteria; order Steroidobacterales; family Steroidobacteraceae; genus 13-2-20CM-66-19. The sequence continues at coordinate 10,259 of JASHTN010000007.1, forward strand.
CGGCTGCTGTTCGGCTACATGTGGGCGCACCCGGGCAAGAAGCTGCTGTTCATGGGCGGGGAGTTCGGGCAGCGCCGCGAGTGGCAGCATGACGAGAGCCTCGAGTGGCACGTGCTCGCGTACCCGTTGCACGCCGGCGTGCAGCGCTGGGTGCGCGACCTCAACCGCCTGTACCGCGCGAGCCCCGCGCTGCACGAGCTCGACTTCACCGAGTCGGGCTTCGAGTGGATCGACTGCGACGACGCGGACCAGAGCGTGATCGTATTCCTGCGCAGGGACCGCGCCGGTGCCCCGCTGCTGGTCGCCTGCAACTTCACGCCGGTGCCGCGCGAGGGCTATCAGGTGGGCGTCCCGCGCGGCGGCGGCTGGCACGAGCGCTTGAACAGCGACGCCCGGGACTACGGCGGCAGCGGGCGCGGGAACCTGGGGGCGCTCGAGGCCGCCGCGACACCCTCGCACGGCCAGTCGCACTCGCTGCTGCTGCACCTGCCGCCGCTGGCCGTCGTGGTGCTCGCACCGCAAGAGTGAGCCGAAACCGCGAGTCAACGCGCCGGCGCGGCAGACGTTGACGTTCACGGGAGACGCCTATGGCAAAGCCCAACCTGACAAAGCTTCGCGCGACACTGCCTGGGGCGCACGGCGCTGCCCTGCTGCTCGCCGCAGTCGCCTCGCTCGTCGCCTGTGCCACCACGGCGCAGCGCACCGCCGAAGACGTAACGCCCGCCCGCGCCCGCTACCTCGCGTACGCCGGCCCCCCGGTGGGCTCCTTCACCTGGCTCGGCCGCTACATGGGGTGGGAAGCCGTCAGTGACGACGAGCTGGTACTGTTCGTCACGCCTACGAAAGCCTATTACATCAAGGTGTGGTCACCGTGCGGTGACCGCGGCGGGCTGCGCTGGGTGTACCACATCGGGCTGACCAAAACGACCGGCACGGTGTACACGGGCTTCGATTCGGTGATAGCGGATCGCGGGCGCTGCCCGATCTCCGAGATCCGCCCGGTGGACTGGGGCCGGATGAAAGCCGACTCGCGCGCGGCACGCCAGGCGCAGCAGGCGGCCGGGGGCGCGGTGCCGCCGCCGGCTGCCAGCCCCCCGCCAAGTGCCAGCCCGCACCCGGGCGGCAGCCCGCCGCCGGTTGAGACACCGCCGGTTGAGACACCGCCGGCCAACCCGCAGTAGCCGCGCTGCGCGCGGCGCGTCGGTCAGCGGTAGCCGCGCGCCTGCAGCGTAAAGAGGTGCGCATAGCGGCCGTTCAGGCGCATCAGCTCTTCGTGACTGCCCCGCTCGACGATGTGCCCGCCGTTCAGTACCACAATCTGGTCGGCCATGCGCACCGTGGAGAAGCGGTGCGAGATCAGGATGGTGATGCGGTCGTGCGCCAGGTGGCGGAAGTGCTCGAACACCTCCGCCTCGGCCTGCGCGTCCATCGCCGCGGTGGGCTCATCCAGCACCAGCACATCGGCACGCGTGCGCATGAACGCGCGCGACAGCGCGATCTTCTGCCACTGGCCGCCGGAGAGCTCGCGCCCGTCGCGGAACCACTTGCCGAGCTGGGTGTGGTAGCCGGCGGGCAGCGTCTCGATGAACTCGCTCGCCCGGCCCTTGTCCGCCGCGGTGCGCCAGCGCGCCTCGTCCTCGAAGAAGCGCTCGTCGCCCGCCCCGACGTTCTCGCCCACGCTCATCTGGTAGCGGGCGAAGTCCTGGAAGATGACCCCGATGCGCTCGCGCAGCGCCGCCTGGTCCCACTCGGCGAGGTCCTTGCCGTCGAGAAGGATCCTGCCGGCGGTCGGCGCATACAGCCGCGTCAGGAGCTTGATGAGCGTCGTCTTGCCCGAGCCGTTCTCCCCCACGAGCGCGAGGCTCGCCCCGGGCACGAGGTGCAGCGTCACGTGCGCCAGCGCCGGCTGCTCGGCCCCGGGGTACGTGAAGCTCACGTCCTCGAAGCGAACGCCGTCAGCGGGGTCCGGACCGCGCAACGCGTTGCCCGCTGGCGCCGGCACCTCGGTCTCGAGGTACTCGTAAAGCGTCGATAGGTACAGGTTGTCCTCATACATGCCGCCGACCGCCGCCAGCATCGCCGAGACCGCCGACTGCCCCTGCCGAAACAGTGCCAAGTACATGGTCATCTGCCCGAGGGTGATCAGGCGTCGCACAGTGCTGATCGCAATCCAGGCATACGCGCCGTAGAGCGCGGCGGTTCCGATCAGCCCGAGGAAGAAGCCCCAGGCGTCGCGCCGCACGGTCAGCGCCCGGTCCTCGCCGTACAGGCGCCGGAAAATGTCGCGATAGCGCTCGAGCAGGCGCTCCCCTAAGCCATAGAGCTTGACCTCCTTAGCGTGGTCCTCGCGCGCAATCACCGTCTCCAGGTACAGCTGCATGCGCGTTTCGGGCGAGCGCCAGCGGAACAGCCGGAAGGCATCGCCGGAGAACTTGGCCTCGGCGATGAACGCCGGCAGCCCGGCGAGCAGCAGCACCGCGACCGCCCAGGTCGAGAAGTGCGCGAGCAGCACCCCGTAGCTGACGAGCGAGATGGCGTTTTGCACGAGGCCAAAGGTGCGGGTCACGAGGCTCAGCGGCCGGCTGGAAGCCTCGCGGCGCGCGCGCGTCAGCTTGTCGTAGAACTCCGAGTCCTCGAAGTGCGAGAGCTCGAGCGTCAGCGCCTTCTCGAGGATCATGACGTTGACGCGCTGCCCGAGCTGGGCGCGCAGCAGCGACTGGCACAGCGACAGCGCGCGCTGCGCGGCGGCGATCAGCGCCACCAGAGCGCCCTCGAGCACCACGAGCTCGACAACGCGCTCGGCAGAGCCGCCCGAGCGCATTGCGGCCACCACGGCATCGACGATCAGCGAGCCGATGTAGGCGACCGATGCCGGCAGCACGCCTGCGACCAGCGTGAACAGCGCGAGCGCCACGGTGAGCGCGCGGCTCGTGCTCCACACCAGCTCGAGCGCCCGGCGGCTGTAGCGGAATACGCCGAAGAATCCCCGCAAGGTCAGCCCCTCGGCGGCACCGGCGGTCACGACGGCGGAGCGCGGCGGGTGAGTCGTGCTGGCCATCTAGGCGCGGGGCTCCGGCGGCAGTGTCACACGGGTGATGAGGCGCGAACCGCGGCGGAAGAACACGTAGCTGTAGATCCACGAGATCAGCACCACGATGCGGTTACGGAAGCCGATCAGCACCACCAGGTGCAGCGCCATCCAGGCAAACCAGGCGGGCAGCCCTCCGAAGCGCAGCCGGCCGAGCTCGACCACGGCGCGCGACTTGCCGACGGTCGCGGCGGAGCCCTTGTCGCGATACTGAAAGCCCGCCGCGCGCGCCCCTGGTGCGCCGCGGACTTCGGCATCGATCAGCCCCGCGACATAGCGGCCCATCTGCAGCGCGCCCTGCGAGACACCGGGCACGACCGCGCCGCTGGTGCGGTCGACGAGCCAGGCTGCATCGCCGATCACGAACACCTCGGGGTGTCCCGGCACGGAACAGTCGGGCGCTACCTCGACACGCCCGCCGGGGCCGAGCGCCACACCGAGAGCGGCAGTTACCGGCGCGGCACGCACACCGGCCGCCCAGATGACGTTGTAACTGCGCAGCCGCTCGCCGTTCACCTCCACGCCGTCGACAAACACCTGCATCACGCGCTGGTTGAGCCGCACCTCGACACCAAGGCTGCGCAGCTGCGCGAGCGCCCGTTCCGAGGAGTCGGCATGCAGCGCCGGCAGCAGCCGCGGGCCCGCCTCGATCAGCACCACGTGCGCATGCCGCGTGTCGACCACCCGGTAGTCGCGCGGCACCACGTCGACCGCCAGCTCCTTGATGGCGCCGGCCAGCTCGACGCCGGTCGGACCTGCGCCGACGATGATGAAGGTCAGATGTGCGGCGCGTTCGGCCGGGTCGTGCTCGATCTCCGCGATCTCGAACGAGCGCAGCATGCGCGAGCGGATGAAGGTCGCTTCCTCGATCTCCTTCATGCCCGGTGCATGCGCGCGCCACTCCTCGTGCCCGAAATAATTGTCGATCGCGCCCGGTGCGAGGATCAGGTAGTCATAGGCGATGCGCTCCTCGCCGGCGTAGAGACGGCGCGCGGCGAGCTCGATGCGCCGCACCTCGGCCAGCATCACGCGCGCGTTCTTCTGGTGGCGCAGGATGGTGCGGATCGGCTGGGCGATATCGGCCGGGGCGAGCGCCGCCGAGGCGACCTGGTAGAGCAGCGGCTGAAAGAGGTGATAGTTGTTCCGGTCGATGACCAGCACCTCGACCGGCGAGCGAGCGAGAGCGCGTACGGCGAACAGCCCGCCGAAACCGCAGCCGACGATCACCACCCGCCTCGCTTGAGCCCTCACCACGCCCTCCGCACTGCACGGATCCTTCGCACTCGATCTGGGGGCGATTATCGGCCGAGACAACTGCCCGGCGGGGAACAGCGCTCGTGTTCAGCCGTCGGCCTCGCCGCGGATGCGCTCGCAGAGGCTCGCGATCCATACCTCGCACATCCTCACCGCTTCCTGCGGCCGGAAGGCACCGGGCTGCAGGCACCACTGCAGCCATAGCCCGTCGAGAAGCGCCGTCAGGCCGATGGCCGCACGGCGCAGCTCTCTCGCGGCCGCTGGCGTGTTGCGGCGGGCGTGGCGCCGCTTGCCGGCGCTCGCCGTCCCGAGCAGCCCCCCCAGGAGCCCCCGCACCAGGCCGACGTAGTCCTGATAGGTCTCGCGCTCCACCCGCTGGATCGGGCGCGAGTGGCGATACATGCCCCAGAACACCACCCACACGGCGAGCGTGTCGGCATCGAGGTTCGGCGCCGAAAAGGATGCCTCGAGGAAAGCGCGCATGCGCGCGCGGGGCAAGTCCGCGGCCTGCGCCACGGCGGTCCGCATCCCGCCGACGAGCTGCGCGTTGAAGTGCCGGTAGGCGGCCGCGACGAGCTCGCTCTTGTTGGGGAAATGGTGGTTGATGAGGCCGACCGAGACGCCCGCCTGGGCGCTGATCGTGCGGATCGAGAGCCCGTCGTGCCCAAAGCGCTTCAGGCACTGGATAGTGGCTTCGATGAGCGCCAGGCGGCGCTCGGCGGGCAGTCGCCTGCGGAAGCGCGGCGCGCGCTGCGGCGCGCTCACGCCGCGGTCCTGCGCAGCCGCCCGCGACGGAAGTCGGCGAGCACCTCGCGGGCGGCGTTGTGGCCCGGCGCCCCGGTCACTCCGCCTCCCGGGTGCGTGCCCGCGCCGCACATGTAGAGGCCCGCAAGCGGCCCGCGATAGTTGCCGTAGCCGAGCATCGGCCGGGCGGAGAACAGCTGATCGAGCGTGAGCGCGCCATGGAAGATGTCCCCGCCCACGAGCCCGAAGGTCCGCTCGAGATCGAGCGGGCTCATGATCTGGCGGCCGAGGACCGCCGTCTTGAGGTTCGGCGCGTAGCGGTTGACGGTCTCGATCATGAGATCGGCAACCGTCTCGCGGTGCATGTCCCAGGACTCCCCGTTCGGCAGCGTCGGGGCGACGTGCTGGCAGAACAGGCTCGCGACATGCTGTCCGGGCGGAGCCAGCGAGTCGTCGAGCGTAGAGGGGATCACCATCTCGACGATCGGAGAGCGCGACCAGCCGTAGGAGCGGGCGTCGAAGTAGGCCCGCTCCATGTAGCCGAGCGTCGGCGCGATGATGATGCCGGCGGTGTGATGGTCAGCGGCCTCGCGGCCCGGCAGGCAGGTGAAATCCGGCAGCTCGCTGAGCGCCACGTTCATGCGGAACGTGCCCGAGCCGCAGCGCCAGTGACTCATGTGCTCGCGAAACTCCGGCGGCAGCGTCCCGGGGGCCAGCAGCTTGAGGTAGAGGAGCCTCGGGTTCAGGTTCGAGATCACGGCCGTGGCGCGCAGCGTCTCGCCGGACTCGGTAACGATGCCGACTGCGCGGCCCCCCTCGACCAGCACCTCGCGCACCGGTGTGCCGACGCGAATGACGGCGCCGCGCGCCACCGCAACCTTCGCCATCGCCTGGGTGATGGCGCCCATGCCGCCGATGGCGTGCCCCCAGACCCCGCGCTTGCCGTTGACCTCGCCAAACACGTGGTGCAGCAGCACGTA
>JASHTN010000102.1 GCA_030040525.1 Gammaproteobacteria bacterium
CCGGCCCCACGGCGCTCCCTGCCGGGATCACCGACACGACGTGGCGTCGCTTCTTCGATGCCGCGGAGCCGGTGCATGCGCTGGTGGCGGAGCAGGGGCAGTGCCTCGTCGGTCTCGCCCACTACCTTTTCCATCGCAGCACTATCGCGCTCGAGCCGGTGTGCTATCTGCAGGATCTGTTCACGGCCGGCGACCGGCGCGGCAAGGGTGTGGGCCGGGCGCTCATCGAGGCCGTCTACTCGCGGGCGCGCGCCGCGGGTGCCCGACGGGTCTATTGGCTGACGCACGAGAGCAATGTGGTCGCGCAGCGCCTCTACGACCGCATCGCCCGGCGTTCCGGATTCATCGTCTACCGCCAAGAACTGCCGGACGAGTCAAGGTGAGGAGAGCGGCTGGGGCGCCGCGTTCGTTGCGCACCCGGTGGCGAATCTATACCGTCCGGCTTAGGTTCCGGCTTGGGTATTCGGTCGTGCGGCCGCTCGTGTCTGCGGCGATGTGCGGCGGCTATGTTGGGTGTGAGGTTACGAGGCCCGGCGGATGACTGTGCTCCTGGTCGACATCGGCAATAGCCGCATCAAGTGGGCGCGGCTCGACGGTGGGAGCTTTGGACCGCGGCGCGCAGCGGCACACCTGGGCTGGAGCCGCGCGGACTACGGGCGGCGGCTGTTCAAGGGCGCGCGGACCGTGGAGCTGGCCGTGGTGTCGAGTGTTGCCGGACCGCACGTGAACCGGGCGCTCGCGGCGGCGGCGCGGCGGGCGGGGGCGAGCGTACGGTTCGTCAAGGTGCCGCGGCGGGGCGGCGGTGTCACGGTCGGGTATGCCGAGCCCTGGAGACTCGGGGTCGACAGGTTCGTGGCGGCGGTGGGGGCGCACGCGCTCTTCGCCGGCGTGCCGCTGTGCGTGGTCGGGGTGGGGACGGCGCTGACGATCGATCTCGTAGGCGCGGACGGGCGGCACCGGGGCGGGGTGATCATCCCGGGGCCGACGCTCATGGTGGAGACGCTCCTCGACCGGACGCACGGGATCCGGCGGCGGGCACAGGGCGGACGCGCGGTCGTGGTCGGCAGGAGTCTCTTCGGGCGCTCGACGCGCGCAGGCGTCGTCCAGGGGGCGCGGTATGCAGCGGCGGCGACCATCGATCAGGCGGTGGAGCAGGCGGGCAGGCTGGTTGGGCGCAGGCCGCTCGTGGTGCTGACGGGCGGGGGTGCGCCGGCGGTGCGCGGGCTGTTGCGCAGTCACTGGGTGCTGGTGCCGGACCTGGTGCTGCGGGGGCTCGGGGTTCTCTGCAGAGCGCAGGCACCCGGACGCACGAGTCAAGGACCTAAGCGCCGCCGTTGAGTCTACAATCGGCGCTCGTGCGCAACGCTTTCCTCGCGCTGCTCGTTGTCAACGTCGCGTACTTCGCGTGGGCCGAGTGGATCGACGTGCCGAAGGCGCCGGCAGTGAACCAGGCTGCCGCGCGGCTGCCGCGCCTCAAGCTCGTGAGCGAGCTGCCGCCGTCCGGGGCGCCATCGGCGCAGCCGCGTCGCACGACCTACAACCAGTACTCGGACACGGCGCCCTGCATGTCGGTCGGCCCCTTCGTCGATATCCTCTCCAGCGCTCAGGCGGCGGAGATTCTCAGGGCAAAGGGCTTCGAGCCGCGCCAGCGGGCGGCCGTCGGCGACATGCTCGAGCAGTACTGGGTGTCGGTCGCGGGGGCGAAGAGCGATGCCGAGACGCTGCGCGAGCTCAAGACACTCGCCGACCACGGCATCAAGGACGCGGAGCCGATGCCGGACGACCCGAATCACCTGATCTCCGCCGGGCTCTTCACGGACCGTGAGCATGCGGAGAAGCGCGCGGACGCGGTGCGGCACCTCGGGCTGGGCGCCGAGATCAGCGAGCGGAAGCTTCCATCGGCCGTGTACTGGGTGGATCTGACGCCACAGGTGGGACTGCACTCGGTGCCGCTGCAGGCGCTGTTCGCGGCGGGCGTGAACACGAAGATCGGGGTGCAGCCGTGTCCGGCGCCGGCCGGGGCGCAGGCGGCGAGTCAGACCACCTCGGCAGGGGGAGCGAGTGCTCTCGAGGCGGCTGGGCCGGGGAGTGCGCAGGCAGCGCAACCGACGGTCGCAGGGACGCCGAAGCTGCAGTAAGAGCAACCCGCAGAGGACAGCGGCAGATGGTGCCCGGCCGCGCGGCCGCTCTGCGCGGACATTGTGTCCTACGGACACTGTGTCCTAGACTGGCCGGATGGACCGGGTGCAGCTTCGCAGGCTCCTCGACAAGGCCGGGTTGACGCAGGTCGAGGCCGGCCGGCTCATAGGCGTGACCGACCGGACCATGCGGCGCTACGTCTCGGGTGCAACGCCCGTGCCTCGCGTGGTGGTCTGTGCGCTCCTCTACGTCATCCACGTGCAGGAGGAGCTGGAGAGCGAGCCCGTGAGGAATGCCATCGCGAGACTCATCAAGCGGCAGTGGCGAACCAAATGAGCGGGAGACCGCGCGTGATCAGCAAGGGGAGCGGCCTCTGAAACGCGCGCCGCCGCCTGATAAGGGTCGGTGCCGCCGGTCTGGATTGAACAGACGACCTGCCGCTTACAAGGCGGCTGCTCTACCACTGAGCTACGGCGGCGCGGGCGGGGATTGTACGCCAAGGGCGCGCAGTCTGGCCGCCGCCGCCAGCGGCGGCCCGTTCAGGCCCCCGGATACGCCGCATCCAACGTGTGGAGATCGCCCGGCGTCAGTGCCAGTGAAAGCGCCACAGCGTTCTCCCTGACATGCGCCGGAGAGCCGGATTCGGGAATTGCAATCACGTTGCCGCTGCGAATGACCCAGGCCAGCGCCACGGCGGCGGCCGAGCATCCATGCGCGGCGCCGATCTGCGCCGGCGTGCGGTCACCTACCACGAGGTTTCTGTCGCCGCCGAGCGGGGAATAGGCCATCACCGGCAGATTGTGCTGTTTGCACCATGGCAGAAGGTCCCGCTCGATGTGACGGTTGTTGAGACTGTACGGAACCTGGTTGGTTGCGCAGCGACGGCCATCGGGAACACGAAAGAGATCTTCCATCTGGCCAGTGTCGAAGTTGGATACGCCCCAGGCGCGAATCTTGCCCGCCGCGCGTAACTTTTCGAATCCCGCTACCACGGCGGAGAATTGCGTGTTGGGCACCGGCCAATGCAGCAGATAGAGATCGAGATGATCGGTGCGGAGACGAGCGAGGCTCGCCTCACAAGCCCGCTCCATGCCGTCTGCGGACGCCTCGCTGGCCTCCACCTTGGAAACCAGGAATACCCGGTCGCGCTCTGCGGCGATCGCCTGACCGATCAATCCCTCGGAGCGGCCGTTGCCGTAATCTCCCGAGGTGTCGATCAAGGTCATGCCGAGCGCAATCCCGGTGCGCAGCGCCTCCTCTTCATCGCTCTGCGGATGCCTTCCGCGGCCGAGATGCGACGAGCCTTGACCGAGCGCCGCGACGCTGGTGCCGTCCGGAAGCTTTACGCTGCGCGCCGCACGCGGCGATGCCGCGCCAGTGGCAGGAAGCTGTGCGCCTGCCGGCACGCGAGGCATGGCAGTCAGGGCTGGAATCGCCAGGCCGAAAGCCGCGCAGCGGGTGGTGAATTGACGTCGGTTAAGCAGTGACTTGTTCATAGGGTCGACCTCCTATCGGTATGGCATCCCTGGCGACTCTGGTCATGCGCGGACATTCTGCCGGGTGAGCACAAGCATGAACACGCCACGCGAAAAGTATGAGCGCTGCAGGTGCCAATTGCACGTCGAGAATGGGTGCTCTGTAGCTATAAGAGCAACGCCCCTATGATTGAGGTCCTGGTCGCGAGCTGCGAATGGAGCGTTAGCAATGACGGCCTACGAAGGCGGATGTCTGTGCGGAAAGGTCAGGTTTCGGGTCGCCGCCGCGGCCATTGAAACCGGTTACTGCCACTGCCGCATGTGCCAGCGCAACAGCGGCGCGCCGGTCGTCGCCTGGGCTACGTTCCCCGCCGCGACTTTTTCCTGGACGGCGGGGTCGCCGGCGACATACGTGTCCTCGCCCAAGGTCAGCCGGCAGTTCTGTGCAGACTGTGGCAGCTATCTTGTCTTCCGGCACGAGGGCTCGACCGAGGTCAGCGTCAACACGACCGCGTTGGACGATCCCGGCTCTTTCCCGCCGCGCATGCATATCTTTGTCGAGAGCCGGATTCCCTGGTTCCGCACCGACGACAAGCTGCCGCAGTACGTTGGTTATGGACCGCTCGGGCCAGGCGGCAACGCTTGAGGCGCGACTATTCCCGATATCCGGGATTCGATCGATCAAGCTTTCGCAGCAGCCCCGGCCATACGAGGTTGCTTCCCAGTCCTCGCGTCACCTGGCTGGCCGCGGCGCGAATGCCGCGGAGGATGGCTTCGGGTATCCGGATCAATTCCTGTTCGCCGCTTTGAGCACGCACTTGGATCGCGCACGCGGCTTCGAAGATATACATGTACAGAAAGGCATCGGCCGGTGAGGAGCCGGCCGTCAGCAGCCCGTGATTGCGCAGCATCAGATAGGACTTGTCGCCGAGGTCCGCGACCAGGCGCGGCTGTTCGGCGGCATCGAGCGCGAGGCCCTCGTAGTCGTGATAGGCCAAGGACGACAGCACGAAGAGCGATTGCTGTGAGATCGGAAGCAACCCCTGCTTTTGTGCCGCGACGGCGACGCCGTTGAGCGAATGGATGTGCATGACGCAGGCGACATCCTTGCGCGCCGCATGAATGCAGCTGTGAATCGTGAATCCGGCCGGGTTGATCTCGTGGGGCGAGTCCATGACCTTACGGCCGCCGAGATCGATCTTGACGAGCGAGGAGGCGGTGATTTCCTCGAACATCATGCCGTAGGGATTGATCAGAAAATGCTGCTCCGATCCGGGAACCCGCGCCGACACGTGAGTGAAGACGAGGTCATCCCAGCCGTAGAGCGCAACGAGACGATACGCGGCCGCGAGATTCACGCGCACGTCCCATTCGGCGGCGCTGACCTGCTGTCTCACCGAGCCGGCCGCCTCGTGTTGCATTCAGTGCGCCGCCTCCGCCGCCTGCGCCGCGCCGGGCGCCCCGATGATCCTGCAGACGACGATCGTGGCGCCGATCAGCAAGCCGCCGCCCGCCGCCTCCATGAGCAGCCACAGCGGGGGATTGGGGTGTGGCACCGCTAACGCGAGGCCCGCGACCGTGAAGAACATGAAGGTATAGTTGTTGAGAAGCAGCGGGATCATTTCGCCGAACGCGAAGATCGCGTAAACGGCGGCCAAAATGTACAGCAGCCGGGCCCATTCGGCGCCGATCAGGTGTGCGAGGGCGCCGATGACGAGCGGTGCAAGCATCACGAGTCCGATACCGACCGCGCTGCCGATCAGAATGTGCGGCGACCTCTTCGGGTTCATGTGTTCGCCGAAGAAGAGGACCCAGGCCACGAACGCCGGCCATGCCGGCAGCTCGAGACGGGCGGCGATGAGCTCGGTGATGACGATGAAGGCGAGCACATAGAGACCAAGAATCAGGCGGCGGCGGTTGAACTTCATGGGGCAGCTCCCAGCGCTTCGACTCGCAGTGCATCGCTGAAGCGCGCCAGATGATGCTCGGCGTCGCCAAAGGTCATGTCGATCATCGTCAGGCGCTTGAAGTAATGGCCGACGTTGAGCTCGTCCACGACTCCCATCGCACCGTGCAGCTGCACGGCCTGCTGGCCGACGAAGCGCGCCGCGCGTCCGATATAGGCCTTGGCGCCCGAGATGGCGCGGCGGCGTGCCGCGGGCTGGTCGCCGGCGGCTTCGGTTGCCGCAATGATGGCCATCGAACGGGTCTGCTCGGCGGCGATGAACATGTCCGCCATTCGATGTTGCAGCGCCTGGAAGCTGCCGATCACGGTGCCGAACTGTTTGCGGGTCTTCAGATAATTGAGCGTCGCCTCGTTGAGCGCGGTCACGATACCGAGCGCTTCGGCGCAGAGTGCGGCGATACCCTGGTCGACGGCGCGCTCGATGATGGGAAGCGCCCGCTCGGGTGCGCCGATGACGGCGTCGGCGTCGACAGGCACATCCTGCAAATCTAAATCCGCGGCTCGGCCGCCGGATTGGGTGGGATAGGCCTGCAGCGTCAGTCCCGGCGCATCACCTCGCACCAGAAAGAGCGAGATGCCCTCGGCGTCGGTCTGACGGCCGCTGCTGCGCGCCGAGAGAAGAAAATAATCGGCCGATGGGGCATCGAGCACGACGGACTTGCGGCCCGAGAGCCGCCAGCCTTTGCCTTGGGCGTCCCGGACGGCAGTCGCTGCGACGTGCGCGAGCTCATAGCGCCCGGCCGCCTCATAGGCGGCGAGAGCGAGCTTGAGCTTTCCCGCGGCGATCTGCGGCAATAGTGCCTCCTTGAGCGCACGCGCTGCGGCATCGCGAAGCAGCCCGCCGCAGAGCACGACCGTGCTCAGGTAAGGCTCGAGCAGCAGTCCCTGGCCGACCAGCTCCATGACAGCCATGACATCCACACCGCTGCCGCCGAGCCCGCCGAATTCCTCCGGGTAGGGCAGGCCGAGCAGGCCGAGCTCGGCATACTGGGCCCAGGCTTGCGCGGAATAGCCAAGCGGTGAGCGCGCGAGCGAGCGGCGCCGCTCGAAGTCGTAATCCCTGGCGATGAAGCGCCGCAGCGTCTCCTGCAGCGCCAGTTGTTCCTCCGTCAGGCGGAAATCCATGGCAGCCCGCCTCTAAAGACCCAGGATCAGCTTCGAAATGATGTTCTTCTGGATCTCGGTCGAGCCGGCGTAGATCGTGGTCTTGCGGTAGTTGAAATACTGGCCCGTGAGCGGCGGCGCGAAGGCGCCATAGTGATCCGCGAGCCACGGCGGTGGAACCCAGTCCACCTCGAGCGCCTCGCGCAGGTAGGGCAGGGCATCGTGTCCGAGCGCATGCATCTGCAGCTCTGCGAGCTGCTGGATGATCTCCGATCCCTTGATTTTGAGCAGCGAGACCTCGGGCCCCGGCGCGCGCGAGTCCGATGCGACCGCCGCAAGCACCCGCAGGTTCGTGATCTCGAGCGCCATGAGGTCGAGCTCGAGCTCCGCGATGCGATCGCGGAAGCGGGAATCCTCGATCAGCGGACGGCCGTTCTCAGATTGGCGCGTGGCAATTTCCTTGAGGCGCTTCAAGGCGCGTTGGCAATGGCCGATGCCGGCATTATTGGTGCGCTCGTGCGCGAGCAGGAATTTGGCGTAGGTCCAGCCCTTATCTTCCTCGCCGACGAGGTTCTCGACCGGTACCTGCACGTTGTCGAAGAAGATATCGTTGATTTCGTGTTCGCCGTCGATCGTGATGATGGGGCGCAGCGTGATGCCCGGCGATTTCATATCGATCAACAGGAACGAGATGCCCTGCTGGGGACGCGCGTCGCTGCTCGTGCGCACCAGGCAGAAGATCCAGTCGGCATACTGGCCGAGCGTGTTCCAGGTCTTCTGGCCGTTGACGCGGTAATGAGCGCCTGCCCGCACCGCGCTGGTGCGCAGCGAGGCGAGATCGGACCCTGAGCCGGGCTCGGAATACCCCTGGCACCACCAGTGCTCGCCGGAAATGATGCGCGGCAGAAAGTAATTCTGTTGTGCTGCAGTTCCGAAGCTCATGAGCACCGGGGCGACCATGCGCAACGCGAACGCGATCTGTGGCGGCGCGCCGGCCGCCGCACCCTCTTCGTCGAAGATATGCTGCTCGACGACGCTCCAATCGGCACCGCCGTAGCGCCGCGGCCACATGCCGGCGCCCCAGCCGCGGCGGTAGAGGATCTTCTGCCAGCGCACGAAGTCGTCTTTGTGGATTCGCCTCCCCAGGCGCACTTTGGAGCGGATGTCGGCCGGCAGCTCGGCGGCGAGGAAAGCACGCACCTCGGCGCGAAAGGCTTCTTCTTCGGCGGTGTAGTTGAGATCCACGAAGGTGCTCTCATCCGATCGTGACGACGAGCTTGCCGCGCGCCGCGCGCGCCCCGAGCCTCGCGATCGCCTCCATGCCCCGCTCGAGCGGGAAGCGCTCGGTGACCGCCGGCTTGATGCGGCCGTCGAGATAGAGCGCGATGAGCGAGGCGACGTTGGCGGCATGCTGCCGGGGCGCTCGCGCGGTGAACTCTCCCCAGAACACCCCGATGATCTGGCAACTCTTCAGCAAGGTCAGATTGAGCGGCAGCTTCGGGATACCGGCAGTGAAGCCGACGACGAGATAGCGTCCCTGCCAGCCGATCGCGCGCAGCGCCGCTTCGGTGTAATCGCCGCCCACCGGATCGAAGATCACCTCGGCGCCATTTGCACCGCAGACGGACTTGAAGTGATCCGTGAGCGCGCGCGCCGCGGCCTTGTCGAGCGCCACCGCCGGGTATTGCACGCTCTCATCGGCGCCATGTTCGCGCGCGAGCGCGAGCTTCGCTTCAGTCGATGCCGCGGCGACGACGCGAGCGCCGATCGCCTTGCCCAATTCCACCGCGGCGAGGCCGACGCCGCCCGCAGCGCCGAGCACCAGCAGCGTCTCGCCGGGCTTGAGCTGTGCTCGATCCGTGAGCGCGTGCTGCGAGGTGCCATAGGTCAGAAGGAGCGCCGCCGCTTCGTCAAACGGCATCGCATCGGGGATCTTCCAGCAGTTTTCCGCGCGACCGACGGCCTTCTGAGCCATGCCGCCGCGGACCGGACTCATGAGCACGCGATCGCCGACGCGCAAGCCCTCGACGCCCGTGCCGAGCGCGTCGACGACGCCGGAGATCTCGCCACCGGGCGCGAACGGTCGCGGCAGCCTGACCTGATAGAGATCCTGAATGAGCAGCAAGTCCGGGAAATTGACGCCGCAAGCGCGCACCGCGACCCGGACCTCGCCGGCACCTGCCACGGGCTCGGGAAGCTCGCCGAGCTCCAAGGTCTCAGGCCCCCCGGGCCGGCGGCTCAGCAGCGCCCTCATGCCGGACCACCGCGCTCGGGGGCCGCGCTGCGCTCGGCTGCGGCGCGCCGTTCGCGATCCTGGAGCTCGCGCCACTGAATCTTGCCGCTGCCCGATTTCGGCAGCGCATCGACGAATTCGACGATCCGCGGGACTTTGAACGCCGCCATGTTCTCGCGGCACCAGGCGACGATCGCCGGGGCCTCGATGCGTCGCCGCCATTCCGGCCGCAACACGACGAAGGCCTTGACGGTCTCGCCGCGATGCGCGTCGCTCGCGCCGATGACGCAGGCCTCGAGCACGGCGGGATGCTGATACATCAGCGATTCGACCTCGGTCGGCCACACCTTGAATCCGGACGCATTGATCATGCGTTTCAGGCGGTCGACCATGAAGAAGTAGCCGTCTTCGTCGACTCTGCCGAGATCGCCGGTGCGCAGGAAGCGCTTGCCGTCGATCTCGATGAACGCCTGTGCGCTGTCCTGCGGCTTGTTCCAATAGCCCAGGAACACCTGCGGGCCGTGAGTCACGATCTCGCCGACCTCGCCTGCGGCCAGCTCCTCGCCGCTCGCAGGATCGACGACGCGCGAATCGACGTCATAGATCGGTATCCCCAGGCATTGCGGCTTGGCACGCTCGGGGGGATTGATGTGAGTCGCGGCCATGGTCTCCGAGAGGCCATAGCCTTCGTAATAGGTGATGCCCCGGTGCAGCAGCCGCCGCGCCACGGCGGCCGGCATCGCGGCGCCGCCGCCGCTCAATCTGCGGATCGAGGACAAATCGTAGCGCTCGAGGTCCGGGTTCGTGAAGAAGTCCTGGAGCATCGTCGGGACCCCGGTCCAGCTCGCGATCCGATAGCGCTGCACGCATTCCGCGGCGACCACGCGATCCCAACGCGGCAGCAGCACCATGGTATTGCCGTTGTAGAGCGGGCCGTTCATGCTGCCTTGCATGCCGGTCACGTGAAAGAAGGGCGCGACCGCGAGCATCGTCAATTCCGGCTGCACCGCGAACCAGCGCATCGAGGCCACCAGCGT
>JASHTN010000008.1 GCA_030040525.1 Gammaproteobacteria bacterium
CGGAAGATGCGCCGCGTCGACTCGAGCGGCGCGATGTCCCACCAGCGTCCCGCGACGCCCTCGAACACCGCGGCTGCGGCGAGCCCGTCGGCGCCCTCGCCGAGGAGTGTCGCCGCACTGCGGTTGGGCAGCACGAGCTGGCCGGCGGGTGTGACTGCGAAGACGGGCTCCTCGATCGCGTCGATCGCCCCGCGCAGCCCGGGCTCATCGCACCTCTCGACATCGAGCGCGGTCACGCCCCCGGCCAGCACCTCCGCACGGATGCGCAGCACGAGCTCGCGGTCGGCGAGCCGCGCTCCCTGGATCTCCTCGCCGCCGCTCCTGAGGAGCGCGCGGATGACGGTCGGATAGTCGAAAGCGACGGCGTCGAGGAGAAACTGGCCGCTGGGGTCGGTGAGGCCGAAGCTGCGCGCGAAACGGTCACTCGCCCGGACGATGCGTCCGCTGCCGGACTCGACCAGCACGGCCGCCGAGGGTGCCTGTGCGACGAGCTGCGTGTTGAGCTGCTGCAGGCGCGCCAGCTCGTCGGCGAGCTGATCGGCGCGGACGCCGCCGCGGCCGAAGATGCCGCTCAGGGAGCGTGCCATGGCGCTCACCGCCACGCCGAGCGTCGCCACCGTGACCACCAGCATGAGATCGTAGCTCGGCGAGGTGTTGACGTCGGCGAACGCGACGCGGCTGCGCGGCAGCCAGCGCGGCAGGCGCGTGAGCGCGCCGAGATGCAGTCCGTAGCGCTCCGCGATGAAGGAGTTGGTGTCGGGCGAGAGCAGCACGCCGGAGGCGAGCACCACGAGCAGCGCGAGCAGCGCGAGCTGCTGCTGCCAGAAGCCCAGCAGCAGTGCCGCCGGCAGCAGCGGCAGGATGATGAACAGCGGGAAGAGCGGTTGCTGCAGACCGCCGAACAGGTGCCAGCCGACCCCGAGCAGCAGCGTGCCGAGGAGCTGCGTCCAGAGGGTGAGCCACTTGAGGCGTGGCGCGGAGGCAATGCGGCGCGTCTCGAGGCCGAGCGCGAAGTGCGCGGCCGCGAAGCCTGCCAGCGTCCAGATGACCGGCGCGATGTCGACCTGCGCGAGGCCGAGGTACCAGCACAGCACCGCGAGCATCGTCGCCAGGATGACCGTCAGCGTCCAGGTGTTGTCGAAGGTGATCTTGTGCCTGCGCAACGTCTCGAGAGCCGCCGTGCCGTGGGTGGCGGCCTGGGTCATGGCGTGCTCTTCAGCGGATAGACACCGGACACCGGCGTGTCGATGCCGTTGCCCTTGAAGACGTTGGCCTCGAGATGCGGGTCGGCCTTGACCCGCCCGGAAGCGGTGGCCAGATCGAGCACCCGCAGCGCCGCGCCGTGGTTCTGCGTGACCTGGTTGCGCTCGACGCGCGCCGCACCGGCGATCACGACGATCGCGTCCCCGGACGCGCCGGTGATGGTGTTATCGCGGATGACGGGCGCGCCTGCATCCTGGGTGACGATGGCGACGATACCCACGCCGTCGTGGGTCAGCTCGTTGTGCTCGATGGTGACGTCGCTGTCGCGCGCCATGATGGCGGTCGCCTTGTTGTCGGCCAGCGTGTTACGCGCGAGATGCACCGCGCGCCCCGAAGTCACCGAGATGGCCGTGCCCTGGGTCGCGCGGATCTCGCTGTCCTCGATGCGCGCGGCGCCGCCGAGCACCAGCACAGCCGAGTCGCGGTTGGCGGTGAAGTGACTCTTCTCGACCAGGGTGGCCTGGTTGGCCAGGACCACGCCGGCGGCATTCTCGGCGAAGGTACTGTCGACGATGCGTACGCGCTCGCGGGCGCCGGCAGCGTCCGCTGCCGGGGCGTGCGGCCCCTCGGCCTGGACGGCGGCGCTCACGAACCAGAAACCCGCCCGGGTGCTGTCGTGGAAGGTATCCGCCGTCAGCGTGAGGTCGTGGATCCCGGGCTCGGCGAGCACCCCGGTCTCATCGTGCTCGAAGGTGCCATGCTGGATTGCGCTGCCGCTGGCGGTGGGGGCGAGCAGCACCCCGACCTTGGAATCGCTCACGGTGAGCGAGTCGAGCACGGCGCTGGCGGCGTTGACGATGACGCCGGTACCGTGGGGGTTGCGCAGCTTGAGGCCGCGCACGGTCGTGGCGGGACTGTTCACCTGCAGTACCGCGCCGCTCGTCAGGTGCTCCGCGTCGATGCTGCCGGCGTTCGCTCTGGCATCGAGATCGACACCGTGCGGATTGGTGAGGGCCGGCAGCGCCGATTCGATCATGACCCGCTCGACGGCGATCTCGATGTGAGCGCGGCTCGAGAGCCGGTCGGCCGCGAGGATCGCATCGCGCAGCGTCCCGGGCCCGGCGTCGTGCTCGCTGGTCACCACGAACTGCGCGGCCGGGAGGTGCAACGGTCCCAGCGGGTTGCCGCTCAGGTCGCGTTGTGTCACCGCGAGGCCGAGGACCAGGAGACAGAGCGCAATCAAGGCGCCCGAGGTGGCATTTTTCATCGCAACTCCGCCGCAGTGGTGGCCGCGGGCCGTCCGACACTCGGCCGCGGCTCGTAGTGATCCGTGAACAGGCGCCACCCGAGGGCTTTGAGCGTCACGAGGTTCGCGAAGCCGATCGCCATGGCGAGATAGGGCAGCAGCGCATAGACCGGGTACATCGGCAGCGTCAGCAGGTGCCGCGCGCGCTCGCCGCGGCGCAGCGTGAAGAAGCAGTTGAGCAACAGCACCAGCACGCACTTGCTGTACCAGAGCGCGAACAGCAGCGGCTCGCTCCACGAGCCGCCCGGGATCAGCTCGGTGAGCAGCAGATTGTCGACGGCCTTGGCGAAGCTCAATGCCAGGATCGCGACCGACAGGAGCTTGAGTGGCAGCATCACGATCGCGGCAAAGCCGAGGTAGATGAGGTACTGATAGGCGGCGAAGGGGCTGCGGCGCGCGACCGCGAGCAGCTGCGGCAGCCGCTCGACGAACACCCGCCCGCAACCGAAGGCCCAGCCGACGCGCTGCGAGAAGAGGCCGCGCCAGGAGGTTTTGGCGCGGGTCTCGATCACCATCCGGTCGTCGTAGTAGATGCGCTCGCCGGCGGCGAGCAGCAGCAGCGAATTCTCGAAGTCCTCGGCGTAGATCGACAGGCTGTGGTGTGCGAGCGCGTACTCGAGCGCCGAGCGGCGGTAGATCGAGACGCCGGAATTGCAGCACAACTCCCCGAGGCTGCGCCGGCCCAGCCCGCAGGCGAGCTCGTACTCGAGCGCCTGAAACTCGACCAGCCAGCCGCCGGGCGCGGCCGTGACACGCGGGGTGAGCGCGGCGGCGCCGCTGCGCTGCAGGTCGCTGATGACGCGCTCGAGCACGGAGCGCTGCGAGGGTCCGGACGCCGCGAAGCTGACGTCGGGATCCATGACGACCACGGTCTCGATCTCGGCCGGCAGAGTCCTGAGCAGATGGCGCAGCGCCGCGGGCTTGTTGCGGTTGACCGTGCCGGCGAGGCAGTTCCATCCCGCGCGCCGCAGCCGCAGCAGCGTCCCGTCGCCCGAGGCATCGTCGATGAGCCACACGCGGTCCTTGAACGATGCGAGCGTTGCGAGGAAGCGGTCGAGAGCGTCGGCCTCGTCATGCACCGAGGCGATGATCGCGTACGGCTTGAGCGCCGCGGCGCGCTCGGCGTTGGAGATCTCCTCGAGACCGAGATCGATGGAGGGCCCGGGGGAGGCGGCGCCGTGGGCCCGCTGCGCCCAGATGCGCAGCAGCAGATCGATCACGTCGATCGTCAGGATCAGATTCGCGAGCAGGTAGATGAGAATGCGCGAGGCGCTGGAGAGCAGACCGCTCGCTCCGGCGACCGTGACGCCGGCGAGGCACACCATCACGACGGCTGCAATGGTCCACCCGCCCGCCAAGTCGGGCGTGGCGCTCACTCGTGAGCGCGCGCCGCCGGCCTCGCGCTGCTCGGTCGGTGGGCGCGATTTCGGACCGGTGGCCATGGCTTCTTCCCTGCGGTGCCTCTCCCGGGAGCGTACACGCGAGACGACCCGGGGATTCTTTCCCAAGTCCTTAATTAAAAAGGCGTCGCAGGTATCAGATTAAGTACTGCGGCCGCGCGCTGCGGCCGCAAGGTACGCGGCCCAAAAGGCCGCGGCGGCGAGTGAGACATGGGGCCGGACGGTGTTCACACACCGCGGCCCGGCTGCAAGGCGCCCGGGGGCGCTAACAGTAGAGGCCTGTCAGCGTCAGCCCGAGCGGCTCTGCGGTCCCGTAGACGCTTCCCTGTCCGTAGTGGACCCCGAGAGCACGGAGTCGATCGGCGATCGCCGGCGTATCGATTCCGGTCGCCGCCACGGCCACACCGGCGCGCTCACCCCAGGCGACCGCGGCGCGCACCACGGACTCCGCCTGCGGGCTGGTCAGAAGGTCGCACACGTGGTGGCTGTCGAGCTTGGCGAGCGCCACCGGCAGGTCCCGCAGCACCTCGTGCTTCCACAGCGCGCCGCTCACCCCGTCGATGCTGAGGCGCGCGCCCCAGTCGTAGCAGCGCATGGCGAGCAGCGCTTCGAGCAGACCCTCGTCCCGGCGCAGGCACTTGGCGAGGGCCGATTCACGCACTTCGATGAGAAATCGCGCCGCGATGCGCGCGTCCGCGAGCTGGTCGTCGAGGAACCGCACGAAATCGATGTCGGCGAGCGACTGCGCGGCGAGGTTCAGCGACACCGTGAGTCCGCGGCGCTCGAGAATGTGCAGGTGCTCGCGAATCAGCAGGAGAACGTGACGCACCACCCAGCGGTCCACGGATGACAGCATCACGTGCTGTCCTGAGGAGGCGATGAAGTTGCCGATGGTGTGAACGTTGCCGCTCTGAGTCTGCAGCCGCGCCGAGAGCTCGAAGCCGAACAGAGCCTCGCTGCCGAGCGCGAGCACCTTCTGCGCCTGCAGCACCAGCTCATTGGCCTGCCATTCCTGGCGGCCGCTGCGCAGGCGCTGCTGCGGGGGGCGGTCGCTGTCGTCAGCCGGTGGCCGCACGAGCGCTGCGACCGGCGACCCGGCGGGCCGCCCGCCCCGAGCTGCCACATCACTCTGGCTCACCAGGTAGGCGCGCCTGCCGTTGACCCGGGTGCGCCGCTCGAAGGGAGTGGTCCTGAGCGCGATCTCGATGGCGTCGCGCAATTGCTCCGGGCTGCAGGGCTTGAGGAGGAAGCGGACGACGCCGGCTTCGTTGACCGCCCGCGCGGCGGCCTCGGCGGTGCCGTGACCGGTCAGCAGGATCCGGCCGACGGTCGGAAACTCGTTGGCGACCAGGGTGAGGAGCTGGGAGCCGCACATCCCCGGCATCCGCTCGTCGGAGACGATCACGTCGATGGCTCCATCGCGGAGCTTCTCGAGGGCGCTGTCCGCGGAGGTCGCGGTCTCTATCTCGTAGGGAGACTCGCACAGGGCTCTGCGCAGGCCGTCGACGACCTGCTGCTCATCGTCGACGAAGAGAATTCGCGGGATAAACCGGCCTGCGCTCGCGAGTTCTTCCTCGATGGCAGGCAATGGATGGCTTGGCCAATGGCTATGGACAGCGGCGTCGGCACAGCTCTGATCGTTGTACATGGTGCACCCTCCTTGCACTCTGGACAGGCCGGATCGGGACGACTCACCCGCGTGCGCGGGCGCGATCACGTCCGGCGGAGTAGGAAGCAAGCAGAGACGATTCTGCAAAACCTGTCGGCAGCTGCCAACAGCCTTCGTTACATAAGTAAAGAAGCTTTTTCTTGCCGGCGGCGCACCTGTCTGGCGGGTGACTGATTGACCCGCGGGAAGCGGCTTCCGCCGGATTCTGTAAGGTCGCCGCGCGTCACCGTGCGATGGCGGGCGTGCTCGCGACAGTAATTCTTATATGGATGCCGAGCGGGAAGCCGAGGAGCGGCGGCTCTGGGCCGACTACTACGAAGCGATGGGACTCGCTCTGGAGATCCTGCGGCGCGAGGGTACCGAGGACGCGGCGCTGTCGCGCATCCTGGCGCAGGACAGAATTGCGGCCTCGGCCATTGCCCGTATCAAGCAGATCCACGGCGCGAGCTGAAGGCTGCGGGCGAGACCACCCTCACATCGCCGCCGTCGCGGCGTAGGGCTTGACGCTCTCGGCGACCGAATCCGCGATGTGCTCCTTGGTGATGACGCCGACGACGTCGGAGGCGCGCGGCACCCGGTGCCCGCCGCGCACGACCACGGCCATCAGAGCCTTGCGCCGCCAGAAGCGGGTGATGACGTCGAACATGATGTCGTTCTCCTGCGCGACGGTGTAGCGCTCGTTGGCGAGGCTGCCGAGCGTCACGCCGGTATAGGCACCCTCGAGGCCTTGCCGCAGCGCCGTGTTCACCCGCAGCGTGCCCACGATGCGCTCGCCGTCGGTCACCACGATGTGGCGCAGCCGGCCGTTCTGTTCCGGCAGGCGCAGGAACTCGTCGAACCCGGTGTCCTTCGGCAGCAGCAGGAAGTCCCGCTCCATGACCTCGGCCACCGGGCGCACCAGGAACATGTTGGCGTGCATCGCCTTGGGGATGAAGTGCCGCCGCGCGACCAGCTTGATGGTGTAGATGTTCTCGGCGCTCAGCATGCGGCGCACGCCGATGCTGACCGCCACGGCGACGATCATCGGCATGACAATCTCATAGTCGCGCGTCATCTCGAAGATCATGGTCACCGCGGTCATGGCCGCGCCGGTCGCGCCGCCCACCATCGCCGCCATGCCGACCATGGCAAACGCCGGAACGGTGATGTCCGGGACCGCAAAGAACATGTGGGCGAGCGCTCCGACTGCGCCGCCGAGCGTCGCGCCCATGAAGAGCGAGGGCGAGAAGACACCGCCGGAAGAGCCCGAGCCGAGGCTCGCGGCGGTCGCCGTCAGCTTGGCCGCGCCGAGCAGCAGCAGCAGCGGGGCGCTTGCCAGCCCGCCGACGAGGATGTCCTGGATGGTCGAATAGCCGACACCGTCCACGCGGTAATGTCCCGTGAACAGGAGGAACGCGTACATCATGACGCCGACGCCCGCCATGCCGACGGCGTGGCGCAGGTAGGGGTTCGCGATCCGCTCGAAGAGCTCCTCGGCGGCGTGCAGGCCACGGATGAAGGCGGTGGCGCCGCAGCCGCAGACTGCGCCGAGCACCACGCACAGCAGCACCGCCTGCAGCGAGCTCGGCGCGCCGGTGAGGACGAGCTGCGCCGGCACGTCGAATGCCGGGCGGGCCCCGAGGACCGACCGGCCGATGAAGGTGGCGGTACCGGTCGCCAGTGCGACGGGCAGAAAAGTTCGGACACTCACTTCGGGCAGCATGAGCTCCACGGCGAACATCACGCCGCCGATCGGCGTATTGAAGGTCGCCGCGATGCCGGCGCCGGCGCCGGCTGCGACCAGCGTGATGCGCTGCCAGGCCTCCATGTGAACCAGCTGTCCGGTGGTCGAGCCGAGCGAGGCGCCGATCTGGATGATGGGACCCTCGCGGCCCACCGAGGACCCTGAGCCGATGGCGAGTGCCGAAGCCAGCGACTTCACCGCGGCGACCACCGGGCGGATCCTGCCGTCGCGATAGAAGATCGCATCCATCACCTCGGGGACCCCATGGCCGCGCGCCTCGGGCGCGAACGTCCGGACGAGGAACACAACGCCGAGGCCGCCGATCACTGGCGCCAGGATGATGGCGGCTCCCCACGGACTCGGCGGGTTGTAGAGGTTGGCGTTGTAGACCGCCGACAGCCGGCCGTAGAAGAGCAGGTTGTGAACGACGGCGATCAGGTCGCGGAAGACGATTGCGCCGAACCCGGTCACGATGCCGACGGCGATCGCGAGCAGCGACAGCGCCAGCAGTCCGAGCGTTCTGCGGGAGACGCCGTGCTGCTCGCCTTGATGCTCGCCGTGATGCTGCATGCGGCTGCCGATTTCAGGCGGCCAGCGGCACGCCCGCGAGCCGCTCGCACTCGGCGAGCAAGGCCTCCTGCGCGCCGACGTCGCGGGCGATCGGGTTCGGCTCGCGCAGCTTCTGATGGTAGAAGTATTCGCCCGTGGACAGCGCGAGCTTCTCCTCGCTCGTCGCGAGCCACGCCTGGGTGACCGTGCCCTTGACGGGATCATCGGGCGCGCGGGGGCCACCCATCTTCGTCGCGACCCATCCGGGCTCGAGCGCATTCGACAGCACGTTCCCCCAGTGCCGCGCGACTGCAAAGGCGAGCAGCACGTCGCAGAGCTTGCTCTCGGCGTAGGCGCCGGCGCCGCTCCAGCTGCGCCTCACCCAGAGCAGATCCTCGAGCGGCCCGCGCGCGCCATGGTGCATGCCGGAGCTGAGATAGATGAGTCGCCGCGGGCGCTCGATGAGCGCGGTGAGCAGGTAGGGTGCCAGCACGTTGACCGCGAAGACGTTCGGCACCCCTTTCTCGGTCTCGACGCGCCGGCCCTCCTGGTAGCCGATGCCGGCGTTGTGAATCACCGCATCGAAGCGGCCGAGGCGGTTGACCCCGTCGGCCACGGCGCGCATGCCGGCCATGGTCGAGAGATCTCCGCTCACGGCGCCGAGCGCGCCCGGTGCCTGGGCGAGCGCGTCGCGGCTGCGTTTCTCGTTCCGCCCGTGCACGAGCACTGCGTGTTTCTCCTTGATCAGGCGCTGCGCGGTCCAGAGCCCGAGCCCGTCGGAGGATCCGGTGATGAAGATGCGCGCCATGGTCGGCTCAGGTCACGGACGCGACTGCTCGACCCACGACTCGGTTGGCAGATCGGGGGGCGCGGGGAGCGAGCGGAGGTAGGTGACGAGCGTCCACACCCCTTCGGTCCCCAGCACGCCGCCGAACGCCGGCATGCCCTTGGGTCGCCCGTAGTAGATCGAGCTGAACACCTCGGCATCCGAGCCGCCGTAGCGCCAGCGCCCGTCGGCGAGGTCCGGTCCGACCCAGCCGGCCGCGTCACCCCCGTGGCAGCCGTCGCAGTTCATGGTGGCGAAGAGCAGCGCACCCTGCTTCGCCACGGCGGCATCGCCAGCGTGCGGATTCGTGGGCGTCGCACCCGGAGGGAGTGCGCTGCCCGCGGCAAGGTGCGCCTCGTAGCGAGCTGCCGGCGGCGCGGTGCTGACCGCACCGGCCGGCGCGTTCTCCTTCGCACAGGAGAGGAGGGCGAAGGCCGGGACGAAAAGCAGTGCCAGCGTCCAGTGCCTCATAGTCCGAAGATCCAGATGATGCCGCCCTGGCTCGTGTGCCGCGCGATGTCCTTGAGGAAATCCGCCGGCGCGCGCACGTCCGTCGGATCGTCCGAGCGTGTGTCTCCCGAGAGCAGCGCCCAGTCCCCGCCGATGCCGGCGTAGACGGCGACATACTGCCGGCCGTCGGGGGCGCGGTAGCTCATGGGGTTTCCGACCACGCCCGAGCCGACCTTGAATCTCGAGAGCACCCTGCCGTTGCGAGCGTCGGCGGCCACGAACCAGCCGTCGAGCGTGCCATAGAAGACCACGTCGCCGCCTGTGACCAGCGCGCCGCTCCAGTTGGGGAACGGCTCCCTGTTCTCCCAGACCTTGACCCCGCGCGCAGCATCCCAGGCGATGAAGCTGCCGAGGTAGCCGCCGGGCCCGCCCGTGTAGGGACTCGTGACGCCGATATACGGCGTGCCCTTCAGGTAGCTCGCGTGCGAGGCGAGGTAGTCCATGCACAGGTTGTTGGTCGAGGTGTAGAAGAGGTGCGTCCGCGGCGAGTACGCCGCGGGCGATGCGGGGCTCACCGCCCCCTCCAGGCTCGGGCAGATCCCCCTGACGTTGCCGTGGGAGACGCCGGTCTGCTTCGTGGGATCCACCACCGGGCGTCCGGTGGCGAGGTCCACCGACTTCGCCCAGTTCTCTGGCGCGAAGGGTTTGGCGACGAGCAGCCGCCCGGTGCTGCGATCGAGCGTGTAGGCGAAGCCGTTCTTGTCGAAGTGCACCAGCGCCTTGACGGCGTGCCCGTCGATGATGAGATCGGCGAGGATCATCGCGCCCGTGGCGTCGAAGTCCCAGCTGTCGTGCGGGGTGAACTGGTAGGCCCACACCAGCGCTCCGTCCACGGGGCGGCGCGCGAGCACGCTCGAGGTCCACTTGTTGTCGCCGGGACGCTCCTCGGGGTTGTAGGGTCCGGCGTTGCCCGTGCCGTAATAAATGAGATCGAGCTCGGCGTCGTAGGAGATCGAGCCCCACACCGGTGCGCCGCCGCGGCGCCAGCTGTCCTGCGGCCAGGTGCGCGCACCCAGGTCGCTGCCCGTGTCGTACACCGGCCTGAACGTGCCGGCGCGCACGCCCATGTCGGCATCGGGCCCGAGGTTGTGCACGGTCCACACCAGCCGACCGGTCGCGAGGTCGAGGCCCTTGAGCCAGCCATAGATGCCGAACTCCCCGCCCGAGGCGCCGACAATCACGCGATCGCGTACCACGAGCGGTGCCATGGTGACCGTCTCGCCGCTGCCCAGGTCCGCGATCTGCGTCTTCCACAACTCGCGGCCCGTGCTGGCATCGACCGCGACCGTGTGGCCGTCGAGGAGGTTGTAGACCAGCTTGCCGTCGGCGTAGAAAGCGCCGCGATTCACCGAATCACAGCACGCCACCCCGAGCGCATTCGCGCTCACCTCGGGCCGGTACTTCCATTTGAGCGGATAACCCTCGCGCGTCAGATCGAAGGCATAGAGCACGTTCGGCCACGGCGTGACGACGTACATGGTGTCGCCCACGACCAGCGGCTGTCCCTCGTGGCCGCCGAGTACGCCGGTCGAGAACGTCCACACCGGATGGAGCCCGCGCGCATTCTGCGCGGTGATCGAGCCGAGGGGGCTGTAGCGCGTGGCCGCGTAGTCCCTGGACGGCATCGTCCACGCGCCGTCCGTGTTGGCAGCCGCGGAGGCGCCGACCGCACCGCTGGCGGCACCGAGCATCGCAACGCCCTTGAGAATCGCCGTGAGCGATGCGCGGACCATGGCTCCTCCATCGAGCGGATCATGGTACTGTCGGGCTTGAGCGCTGCTCCGGTCAAGACCCCGCAAGCTGCTCGAGCTTCCACTGATACAAGAGGAGTGACTGAAGTGACCGCAGGAGTGACCGCAGGACATCGATCCGCTCTGCAGCGCGCAGCGCTCGCGGTGATCTCTCTCGGTCTCGGGCTGTGCGGCGCCGCGCCGCCCCCGCCAGCGGCGGGCAGCCTGACGCTCTCGAGCGCCGTGTTCCGCAATGGCGAGAGTATCCCCGCGCAGTACACGCTGAACCTCTTCGGCTGTACGGGAGAGAACCGCTCGCCCGCGCTGCGCTGGAGCGGTGCACCCGCAGGGACCAGGAGCTTTGCCCTCACGCTGTTCGATCTCGACGAGCGCGGCACGCCCTCCGGCTGGTGGCACTGGGTGGTGTACGACATCCCGCCGACCGTGACCGGACTTGCGACCGATGCCGGCGCGGCCGGCGGCCACGGTTTGCCGCACGGGGCCTCCCTGGGGCGCGTCGACACCAGCCACGTGAGCTACGACGGACCCTGTCCCGACCGCGGCACGGGTGTGCACCGCTATCTGTTCACGCTCTATGCGCTGCGTGTCGCGAGGCTCCCGGTGCCGGAGCATGCGAGCGGCGCGATGGTGAGCTACACCGCGCGCGACTACACGCTGGCGAAGACGACGCTCACCGGCCTCTACGAGCGCAGGTGAGTGCAATCCTCGCCCGCGGCCGCCGGGCGCCAGAGGAGTAATATTACCGGCTGTTTCGACTGCCGTTGTCTGCAGCACGCGCAGCGCCTCGATGCGCAAGGGGACTCATGAGTACGACCACACAGACCGAGGGGAGAGCGGCCACCGCGCTCGCGCAGCTCGTCGCCGGCATCGTCGGCGGCGGCATCCGCGTGGTGGACCTGACGGTGCCGCTCGAGCCCGCGACCCCGACCATCCGGCTGCCGCCGCAGTTCGCGCCGTCGAAGGCCTTTGCGCTGGAGGAAATCTCGCGCTACGACGCGCGCGGTCCGGCCTGGTACTGGAACAACATCGCCTGTGGCGAGCACACCGGCACCCATTTCGACGCGCCCGTTCACTGGGTGACCGGCAAGGACTATCCCAACAACGCGACCCACAGCATCCCGGTGGACCGTTTCATCGGGCCTGCGTGTGTCATCGACGTGGCGCGGCAGGCGCGCGAGAACCCGGACTTTCTGGTCACGCGCGCCACGCTCGAGGAGTGGGAAAAGCACTACGGCCGCATTCCGCCGCATGCCTGGGTGCTGATCCGCACCGACTGGTCGCACCGCAGCAGCGCGCAGGAGTTCCTCAACGTGGCCGCCGACGGCGCCCACACTCCAGGCTTTCATCCCCAGGCCGTGCCGTTCCTCGCCAGGGAGCGCGACATCCTCGGCGTCGGCGTCGAGACTGTGGGGACCGATGCCGGCCAGGCGCCGACCTTCGAGCCCATGTTCCCCTGCCACACCATCATGCACGGCTCGAACCGCTTCGGCCTCGCGAGCCTGACCAACCTCGACCAGCTGCCGCCGACGGGAGCCGTGGTGATCGCCCCGCCGCTCAAGATCGTCAACGGCTCGGGCAGTCCGCTGCGCGTGCTGGCGCTGGTTGCGGCCTGAGCGCCGCCTCGCCATGGCCGAGCGCTCATTCGCGAGGGAAGTGAAGTCGCTGCGCTTGCCGCGCGGCGCGGAGTTCCGCGGCGAGGGCATTCTTGCCGTCACCAAAGCGCTGCTCGAGTCCGGCGTTGCCTATGTCGGCGGCTACCAGGGCGCACCGATCTCGCACCTGATGGACGTGCTGGCGGACGCCGAGGACATCCTCAGCGAGCTCGGCGTGCACTTCGAGTCGAGCGCCTCGGAGGCGACCGCGGCCGCCATGCTGGCGGCCTCGATCAACTATCCGCTGCGGGGAGCGGTGACCTGGAAGTCGACCGTCGGCACCAACGTCGCCTCGGATGCGCTCTCGAACCTCGCCTCCGCGGGCGTCAAGGGCGGCGCGCTCGTCATCCTCGGCGAGGACTACGGCGAGGGCGCGAGCATCATGCAGGAGCGCACCCACGCCTTTGCGATGAAGTCGCAATTGTGGCTGCTCGACCCGCGTCCGCACCTGCCCGAGATCGTGCGCAGCGTCAGGCTCGGTTTCGAGCTCTCCGAGGCGAGCCACACGCCCGTCATGCTGATGCTGCGGATCCGCGCCTGTCATGTCTATGGGCGATTCACGGCCGCCGACAATCGCCCGCCGGCGTTCGCGCCCCGGGAGGCGCTCGCGCATCCGGAGCGCGACTACGGGCGCATCATCCTGCCGCCCTCGACCTATGCGCAGGAGCGCGACAAGATCGAGCAGCGCCTGCCCGCCGCGCAGCGCTTCATCGCCGCGCGCGGCATGAACGAGCTGCTCGGCGGCGACGCGGGCGACGTCGGCATCGTGCTGCAGGGCGGACTGTACAACAGCGTGCTGCGGGCGCTCGAGCTCCTCGGCTGCGCCGATGCCTTCGGCGCGAGCCGCGTGCCGCTCTACGTCCTCAACGTCACCTACCCGCTGGTGCCGGAGGAGTGGCAGCGCTTCGCGAGCGGCAAGCGCGCGCTGCTCATCGTCGAGGAGGGCCAGCCGGAGTACCTCGAGCAGGCCGCGAGCCGCATCCTCACGCAGCGCGAGGTGCCGGCGCGAGTCATCGGCAAGGAGGTGCTGCCGATGCACGGCGAGTACACCGTGGACGTGCTGCGCGAGGGGCTCGGCGCATTCCTCGACCGCTGGGCGCCGCAACTGCGCGCCGCGCCACCGAGCGGTGCCGGCGCGCGGGAAGTGCCGCTCGTGCCGGCGGCGAAGCTCGCCGCGCTCGTGCCGCCGCGGCCTTCGGGGCTGTGCACCGGCTGCCCGGAACGCCCCTTCTTTGCCGCCATGAAGCTGCTGCAGAAGGAGACCGGCGCGCTGCACATCAGCGCCGACATCGGCTGTCACTCCTTCGCGACTCTGCCGCCTTTCAACATGGGCAACAGCATCATGGGCTACGGCCTGGGGGCTGCCGCCGCCTCCGCGTTCGGCGCGCCAGCGGGGAAGCGCGCGGTCTCGATCATGGGCGACGGCGGCTTCTGGCACAACGGCCTGACGAGCGGCATCGGCAATGCGGTCTTCAACAGGCACGATGACCTGACCATCATCATCGACAACAATTATTCGGCGGCGACCGGCGGCCAGGACATTCCCTCCTCGCGCCGCGCCGGCGCGAACCGGCAGGGCAACAACTCGATCGTGGATGCGGTGCGCGGCGTCGGCGTCAAATGGGTGCGGCACACCCGCACCTACGACATGCGCGGCACGCTCAAGGTGCTGCGCGAGGCGCTCGAGACCCCCGCGCGTGGCCCGAAAGTGATCGTCGCCGAAGGGGAGTGCCAGTTGAATCGCCAGCGCCGTGTGCGGCCACTCATGAAGAAGGCGATCGCGGCCGGCGAGCACGTCGTGCGCGAGCGCTTTGGCGTCGATCCCGAGACCTGCACCGGCGATCATTCGTGCATTCGCCTTTCGGGCTGCCCGTCGCTCACAGTGAAGGACAATCCCGATCCGCTGCGCACCGATCCCGTCGCCCATGTCGACAACAGCTGCGTCGGCTGCGGGGTATGCGGTGAAGTGGCGGATGCCGCGGTGCTCTGTCCATCGTTCTACCGCGCCGAGCTGATCTACAACCCGCGGCCCTGGGAGCGCCTTCTTTATAAGGTGCGCGCGGCGCTGATCGGCCGCTTGCAGCGGCGCCGCGAGCGCCGCCGGCTGCGTTTCGCATTGTAGGCGTCTGCCCCTCATGGCCGAGCGAACCATCAGGCTGACGATCGCCGCACTCGGGGGGCAGGGCGGCGGCGTACTCACGGACTGGCTGATCGAGGTCGCCGAAACGAGCGGCTACATCGTGCAGGCGACCTCCGTCCCCGGGGTCGCACAGCGCACCGGGGCCACGATCTACTACCTGGAGCTCTTCCCGCGGGCGCGGGCTGCGCAGGTCGGTCGCGAGCCGATCATGGCGCTGATGCCGGTCGCCGGCGACGTCGATTGCGTCCTCGCCTCCGAGCTCGCCGAGGCCGGCCGGGCGATTGCGCGCGGACTCGTCACGCCCGAGCGCACCACGCTGATCTCCTCGACGCATCGCGCTTACGCGATCGGCGAGAAGAGCGCGCTCGGCAAGGGGGAGGTGGATCGCGAGCAGCTGCTCGAGCTGGTGCGCACGCAGGGTCGGCGCGCGATCCTCTTCGACATGGAGGAGATGGCCGAGCGCCACAGGGCCGTCATCAGCGCGGTGCTGCTCGGGGCGATCAGCGGCGCGGGCGTGCTGCCCTTTGAACGGGCGACGTTCGAGGACGCGATCCGCAAGAGCGCTCTTGCGGTTGAGACCAATCTCGCAGCTTTTGCCGCGGCGTTCGCGCGCGCGGCGGCCGGCGGAA
>JASHTN010000103.1 GCA_030040525.1 Gammaproteobacteria bacterium
CATCTCGGCCGGTACGCGCGCGCGAACCCAGGCTTCGAGCCTTTCAGGCGTGACCGCGTTCCAGTAGATCTCGGGGATCTGCTGTGCGGTGATGAGCGGGGCGTACTTGGGATTGGTCGAGAGCAGCTGATCTGCGTTGGCGGTGAAGGTCGCCCAGGAAAGCGCCGGATGCTGATCCGCCAGCGTCGTGACCAGGCGCAGGCGGGTCAGCGCATCCTGCGGCGGAATCTCCGCAGACAGCGCAATCGCGGCGGCGCGCGCGGCGAGCTGCGCGTCGCCCACCTGCATCAGCGCCAGAAAGTCGCGCCGCCGCGCACTGTCGTCCTGCTCACGTCTGGCGATCGTATGCAGCTCGTCGAAGGTGGCAGCGTCGGCGCCGCGGGCGACGATGCCGAGCACGAACTCCTGGTCGTCGGGCGCAACGGCCCTGCGGTCGGCGCTGAAGGCCGCGAAACGGCGGCGCGCCTCCTGCTGCACCTGCGGATCGCCCCACGCACCGAGGTCGCCGAGCAGTGTGCGGCGCAGCTCCTCGACGTCGGGGCCCTCGCCCGGCCGCGCGTCCCAGCCGAGCCGGTCGGCTGCCGGCTTGATCACCGAGCGTGCAAAGGCCGCGAAGGCGGCGTGCCCCGCGCTGCCGCGCTCGTCCTGCTCGATGGTGCCGAGAGCCGAGGCGATCTGCTGCCAGGCGCGGGCGTCCAGGTCCTCACCCATCGCGCCCACGAGCGCCAGGTAGGCCCGCAGCGGCTGCCCGCCGGTCATCACCAGGGCCCAGCTGTCGTCGAGCAGTGCGATCCTGTCGGCGTCGGGCACGGCGGCGAACGCCCGCGTGTCGGTCGCGAGCGTCGCAGCGTCGTACTGCACCCGATAGAACCCCACTGCGTCCGCGTTGGCGCTCAGCGGCTCGCCGCAGCGCCCGGCCGCGACCTGCTGCCCGTTGCGGGTCAGAAGCACCGAGCGCGGCGCACCGCCGCCTGAGCGGATGCGCAACGGCACCCGCCAGTGGGCGGCGCCGCCGTCCGCACCGCTCAGCAGGAAGCGCTGCTCCGACAAGGTCAGCGTGCGCGCTCCGCCGCCCGCCGCACAATGCGCGCTGACCTGGACCAGGGGGAAGCCCGGCTGCTCGGTCCAGTCGCGCGCCAGCGCTGCCACATCCTGACCGCTGGCCGCGCTCAGCGCGTTCCAGAGATCTGCGGCGGTGGCGTTGGAGAACGCCCGGGCGCGGACGTAGCGGCGGATGCCGTCGCGAAACACATCCGGCCCGAGGAAGGCCTCGAGCATGCGCAGCACCGCCTCGCCCTTGTCGTAGGTGATCTCGTCGAAGGCGTTGGCCGCCTGCAGCTCGTCGGCTACGTGCTGCTCGATCGGATGCGAGGCCTCGCGTGCATCGCCGCGCATCGCGCGCTCCTTGCTCGCGTCCTGCTGCTCCCACCATTTCCAGCGCGGATTGCGCTCATCGGTCTGCTTCGCGCCGCGCCACGAGGCGAAGCTCTCGTTCAGCCACAGGTCGTCCCACCACCCCATGGTGACGAGATCGCCGTTCCACTGGTGCGCCATCTCGTGGGCCTGCACCGCGTAGAGGGTCTGCAGGTCGGCGAGCGTGCTCGTGGCTCCGTAGAGCAGCAGCTGGTCGTTGTAGGTGATCGCACCCCAGTTCTCCATCGCGCCCGAGAAACCGCCCGGCACCGCGATCGAATCGAGCTTGGGAAGCGGAAACGGATAGTCGAAGTATGCGTTGTAATCGGTGAGGATCTGCTGTGCGTTGGCGAGCGCCACCGCGCCGTCAGACTCGCGGCCGCGCACCGCCCAGACGCCGAGCGCGGCGTCGCCCGCCCTGCCGCTTACCTCGGCCAGGTCCCCGGCGGTGAACTCGACCAGGTAGGAGGGCATCTTCGGCGTGCGCTGGAACGTCGTGGTGGCGAGTGCGCCCTGGACCACGCGCCGGGCGACGGGCATGTTCGCGACCGTGGCCCACCCGGCCGGCACGGTCACCGTGAGCTCAAAGGTCGCGCGAAACGCCGGCTCGTCCCAGCAGGGAAACATGCGCCGTGCATCCGTGCTCTCCATTTTGGTGGACACGAGCAGCGAGCGCGCGCCGTCGGGAGCGAGATACGGCTGCACGAACAGGCCGTGAGGCTGCGTCTCGAGCCTGCCAAGGTAGGAGAAAGTCAGCGTGTGAGTACCGCCCGGGGCCACGTGCGCCAGCCTGACCGTGGTCAGCTGCCGCTCATCGTCGGAGGCCACCCGCGCGACCGGCGCGCCGTCGAGGCGCACGTCCGCGAGGCGCTCGTTCAGCGAGTTGAACACGATGGTGGCGGTCGCGGCGCGAAAGCTCAGCGTCACGGACTCCGAGCCGGCGATCGTCTTCGCTTCCACGTCCGGCCTCACCGCGATCGTGTAATCGAGCGGCACGACGTTCTTCGGCAGCCGGCCTCGGGCGGCATCGAAGGAGAACGGCAGGCCGGTGCGGGCGGCGGGCGCCGCCGCAAGGAGTGTCGCCAGCATCGCGAGCGGCAGGGCCGGCGGTCTGATCATCCCCTCTCCACGCAGGCGGAGCATGATACGTCAAAACCTCCAGCCCAGGCCGGCGGTGACGATGTCCCGATCCTGGTCGTCGCCGGTGAACCCACGATGCCAGATGAGCCGCAGGTCGAGCGCGCGGGTCAGGCGCCAGGCGGCCGTGATCGACGCCAGCCCGACCGTGCTCGCGGCGGGCGTGCTGTAGACCGTCTGATATGACTCGAACGAGAAGTAGATCCCGAGACCTGCGCCGAGCACGATGCGTCCGGAATTGAAGTCCTGAACGAGCCAGGCTTCACCGGTCATGCCCATGTGGTGTCCGTCGAGTCCGTCGCCGTCATCGATCAGGCTGGCGGAGAGCTCGAGGTGCTGCAGCATCCGCCGCCGGTACTCGATGCCGAAGGCGCTCGAGGCATCGGCGTGCGCGCCGTTCAAGATGGTCTGGCCCCAGAAGAGGCCGAGCTCATTGAAGGCCTCGGACGGCGCCGAGGCGCCGTCCGCCCACGAGCGGTTCAGCCGGTCGATGACGCTCTGCAGCTGGTAGCCGACGCCCAGCATCACGGTGCGCGTTCCCACCTCGCCAGGCGAGACCACCTGGCTGACCTCGAGGCGCGCAAGCCAGTTACGCCCGAGCGGGTAGCTCACCGAGCCGCTGATGAGCGCGCCAACACCGTGATAGTCGTAATAGCCGTCCGGCACGGTTGGATCGAGCTCGGTGTCACAGTAGACGTAGGGACCCGCGCCCAGCGCCAGCGTGAGGCGGTCGTGCCAGATGGACGTCGTCGCCCACAGCTCGAGCGACGCGCCGTCGCGATGATGGCCCGGAACGTGGCCCTCGTTGAGGTAACCCAGCGTGACGTCGAGATGCGCGAGCAGGCGCTCGCGGTACTCGAGGCCCCAGGCATAGGACCCCGAGGTGTGGTCGTCGGTGTCGGTGACCCCGGCGAGCACGGTGAATTCCTCGGCGCCGGCCGGCGCCGCTGCCAGCGCGCAGGCGCAGACGAGCGCGAGGCGCCCGGCATACGGGATCAACGCCGGCGTTCCCGCGCTGGCGGGAGAGCGCCGCGAGCTGCGCCCAACTGTGCCCCCAAGGAAGGAATCTTCCGCTGCCAGTATAGATTTGCCGCCGCACCGCAGCAGGCAGCGCTCGCTCAAGAATTGTCAGCGATTCGTATATCGATGTGCCGCTGCGGTGCGTGCTACCCTCGCGGCGGCCTCGACTCCGGAGCAGCCGTGCTCGACACCTTGCGCTCGCTCAGCCGCGCGCAGCTACACGCCTATGCCGCAGCGCTCGGCGGCTGGTCGCTGGACGCGCTCGACTTCTTCATCTTCGTATTCTGCCTGGGGGCGATCAGCAGCGAGTTCCACACCGACGTCAAAGCCGTCGCCCATGGCATCTTCCTCACGCTCGCGTTCCGGCCGCTGGGTGCGCTGGTGTTCGGCTGGCTGGCGGAGAGGTACGGCCGCCGTCCGATCCTGATGCTGAACGTGCTCAGCTTCTCCGCGGTGCAGCTCGCCACGGCATTCGCGCCCAATCTGGCGACGCTGCTCGTGCTGCGCGCGGTGTTCGGCTTCGCCATGGGGGGCGAGTGGGGCGTGGGCGCGGCGCTCGCGCTAGAGACGTTGCCGGCGCGGGGCCGCGGGTTCTTCTCGGGGCTCCTGCAGGAAGGCTACCCGATCGGCTACCTGTTCGCCTCGATCGTCTTCGGCTACCTGTTCGTGCACGTCGGCTGGCGAGGCATGTTCGTGGTGAGCGCGGCGTCCGCGCTGCTGGTGCTGTACATCCGCTTCGGAGTGCAGGAATCCCCGGCCTGGGTCGCAGGCACGGCGCCGCAGCGCGCCTCGGCCGCGGCGCTCGTGCGTGTAGCGCGTGAGCACTTCCCGATACTCCTCTATCTGGTGGTCCTGATGGCGTGCTTCAACGCCTTCTCGCACGGCTCGCAGGATCTCTATCCGACCTTCCTGCAGAAGCAGCACGGCTTCTCGGTGCCGCAGACCAGTATCGTTACCACCATCATGAACTTCGGTGCGCTCGCCGGTGGCATGTGCTTCGGCGCGCTCTCCGAGCGCATCGGCCGGCGGGCGGCGATCGTGCTGTCCGCGGCGCTCGCGCTGCCCATGATTCCGCTCTGGGCCTACTCCCACTCCGCCGTGATGTTCGCGCTCGGCGCTTTCCTCATGCAGTTCATGGTGCAGGGTGCGTGGGGCATCGTGCCGGCGCACCTCAACGAGCTCTCGCCGCCGACGGTGCGAGCGGTTCTGCCGGGCTTCGCATACCAGCTCGGCAACCTCGCCATGTCGTACATGGCGCCGTTTCAGTCCGGCATCGCCGAGGCACACCACAACGACTACGCGCACGTCCTCGCCTGGACGCTCGCCGTGGTCGCCGTGGCGCTCATCGTCGTCACGGCATTGGGGCGCGAAGCGCACGCCGCGGAGCTCAAGGTCTCGAGCTAGCCACCCCCGGCCGCCCGGCAGATCTCACGGCGCAGTCCGTCCGAGCTGGCGGCGACGATCGAGGTGCGCTCGAGAATGCGCGCGGTCTCCCCATGGAGATCGCTGATCGAGCCGCCGGCCTCCAGCACGCACGGCACCAGCGCGCCGATGTCCCACGGCCGCATGAATGGATCGACGGCCGCGTCCAGCACGCCGCGGCACAGCAGCGCGTATTGCACGCAGTCACCGACCATGCGCGGCCGGCCCACCTTGCGCGCCAGCCGCACGACTTCCGGCCCGCCCGGCCGATCGCGCCAGCCGCGCTCCTTGACGCTGGTCATCCCGACCTTGGCCTGCGACAGCGGCCGCGGCGCGCCGACCCGCACGCGCCGCGGCCTCGCGCCCGCGCGCGAATGCCAGCAGCCGTGCCCGGTGGCGGCGAAGGTGGTCTCCCGCATGGCGGGCAGGTGGATACAGCCGAACACCGGCTCGCCATCGATCAACAGCGCGAGGAGCGAGCCGAACATGGGCAGGCCGAGAACGTAGGCGGCCGTGCCGTCGATGGGATCGACCAGCCAGCATCGCCCGCGCAGGGTGTAATGCCCGCCATATTCCT
>JASHTN010000104.1 GCA_030040525.1 Gammaproteobacteria bacterium
ATCGGCATCGCGCCTATTCGCATCCGGTCCGTGGCAGCTGAAGCAACGGTCGGAGAGCAGGGGGAGGATGTCGCGGTTGAAGTCGACCGGCTTGGGCTCCGCGGCCCAGGTCACGCTCAAGCTCATGCCTGAGCTGTACAGGGCCATCGCGGCCATCCACACCGTCGGCCCCACCCGCAACGCCATCTCCCATTTCCTCACGACGATTGGCAGGGGCCTCAGAGTATTGCGGTGAGGGCGGGAAAGTCCTTACGGCCCCTGATCGCAGAGTGATTTCCTGCTATTTCTTGCTATCCCCGCGAGCAGGATTCAATTGCACAGGCCGCCGTCCTGCGGCCCGCGCGTCTCAACTATTTTGGCGTGATCACTCAGGCAATAGGTGCATGCTGCGCAGTAGCTCCGTGAAGCGAGGATCGGATCGCAGGCTCTCGAGGCGCGGGTCTATGTTCAAGTAGAGAATCTCCCGATTGCGCTTGTCCCGCGCGCTGGCGAGCAGCTCTAGCGCGCGATCTTGCTCGCCCAGGGCGGCGTAAACGAGGGCGATCTCATAATCGTCGTTCTCTTGTTGGTAGACAGCGAGCTCCTGCAGGTAGCTTTCGGCCTGTGCTTTCATGCCCTGCAACGCGCGAATGTACGCCAGCTCCGCGGTGATCGCCGCTTGTCTCGCCTTAGTCTCCTTGGCCTTCAACAGCGCGTCACTAGCGGGGGTCGATTTCCCCTGTGCAGCATAGATCCACGGGAGGTACCAGGTACCCTCGTCCAGTCCGTTGGCCCCGAGTCTCTCCCACCGCTGAGCCGCTTGCTGATAGCGATGACCAAAGAAATAGACCTCGGTGATCGCTGCATAAGCGTCCCACGAGAACGGGGCCAAGTCCGCTCCCTTCTTTGCCTCCTGCTCTGCTTCCTGAATACGGCTCTGCGTGATGAGGAACCGTGCATAAGCGAGATGGGTCGTCGGGTCTTCCGGCTGCAGGTCGATACTTCGGCGGAATGCGCCTTCAGCACTCACGAAGTCCCAATCGTAGTAGGCGAAGGCGAGAGCTCGCGCCAGGTGGGCTTCCGGCAATTTCCAGTCGATCTCCAACGCGCGTTCGGCCGCCACCTTGGCTTTGACCAGCCAATCCCTCGAATCCGACACGCCATCGGCCAGCTCCTCGTAGCAGGTGGCGAGGCTGGCCTGTGCCAGGGCAAATTGTGCGTCCATGGCGGTCGCCTCCTCGAACAAAGCGATGCCCTGTCGAAGCGACCTTTCGGTGTCGTTCTCTCCGCAGTAGTAGCGGCCTGCCATGTACTTTAGATATGCATCGGTGCTGCTGGCGTAGTGACGATGGATGCTCTCCTGTTCGGCACTGTCGAGCTTGAGCGCCAGCGCGCGGGCGGCCTGCTCCGCGATGCGATCCTGCAACGTGAGGATGTCGGCAGACCTGCCGTGGTACTCATTCGACCACAAAATGGCGCCGTCCTCAGCGCGAGTCAGCTTGACCCGGATCGAGACCTGATCACCGGATGTCTGCACCATGCCATCGAGAAGAGAGGAGACGTGTAAGTCTCGCGCGAGTGCCCGCGGATCGTAGGCGGCCCGCTGGTACTTGATGACATCGGTCGTCGGCCGAACTACGACGTGCCGTATACTGCGGAGCCTCGCGACTAGGGCATCCGCCATCCCCAGCCCCAAGTAGCCGTCGCGTTCCGCGCCCACCGACCGGAACGGTAGGACAGCGATGGTCTGAGTCACAGACCGTTTGCTCCACTCTCGCGCACCCAGCAGCGCGAGAAGGGCAACCAGGCCGATGGCCAGGACGACCTTTGCTCCGGACATCCTCTGCGGAAAGAATCGAGGAAAGACGCGGCGCGAGGTCGCCCCGTGCTCTGCGATGGTGGAGGGCGCGTGCTCCGCTGTTGTGGCAGGGGCGGGCCCGACCGCAATGGCGGCGGGCGTCGGTATCGACGCTAAGCCGGCCTGATCGTCAGAGCCCACCTCGCTCACGTCTGCCACGAAACGGTAACCACGACCCGGGTTCGTCAAGATGTATTTCTTGTGCTCCAGGTCATCTCCTAGCACCTTGCGCAGCATGGAGATAATGACAGTGAGGTTATTTTCCTCGACCACCGTATTGGGCCAGAGCTGCCCCATGAGGTAGTTCTTGTCGAGATCACGCCCGCGGTGCTCGAGCAGGAGATGAAGAGTGCGCGCCACGCGGCGGGGTAATTTGACCGGCTGCTCGTCCCTGTAGAGCTGCTGGCGGCAGGTATCGAACCGGAATGGGCCAAAGCGATAGCAACGGTGAGTGGAGTCGAGCCCTTCCAGCATATGGTCGGCGGGGACGAAAGGAAGGAAAAAGCCGCAGTCGGGATTCTATATCGCGGTCCCATGTCGAGCCAGCCTGAGGCCGGGAGCGAATTGCAGCTTGCGGTGGCGGCCTGAGGAACCCGAGAAAACGGCCTGGCCCGTAGTCTGGTACCGTTGCTTCATGGCCGTTGCGTTCCTCGACTTCGAACAGCCGATCGCCGAGCTCGAAGCGAAGATCGAGGAACTCAGGCACGTCACCTCGGAATCCGAGGTCAACCTGCAGGAGGAGATCGGGCGGCTCCAGGCCAAGAGCCGGCAGCTGACGCAGAGCATCTTTGCGAACCTGACTCCCTGGCAGATCACCCAGCTCGCGCGTCACCCGCACCGGCCCTATACCCTCGATTACCTCGGTGCCATCTGCAGCGAGTTCCACGAGCTGCACGGCGACCGGATGTACGCCGACGACCAGGCGATCGTCGGCGGCCTGGCGCGCATCGAGGGGCGCGCCGTGATGGTGATCGGCCACCAGAAGGGGCGCGACACCAAGGAGCGGGTACGGCGCAACTACGGCATGCCGAAGCCGGAGGGCTACCGCAAGGGGCTGCGCCTCATGCATCTGGCCGAGCGCTTCGGACTGCCGCTGCTCACGCTGATCGATACCCAGGGAGCCTACCCCGGAGTCGGCGCCGAGGAACGCGGACAGAGTGAGGCGATCGCACGCAATCTGTTCGAGATGTCGCTGCTGCGCATTCCCATCGTCACGGTGGT
Source organism: Gammaproteobacteria bacterium (assembly GCA_030040525.1). Taxonomy (GTDB): domain Bacteria; phylum Pseudomonadota; class Gammaproteobacteria; order Steroidobacterales; family Steroidobacteraceae; genus 13-2-20CM-66-19. The sequence continues at coordinate 3,059 of JASHTN010000104.1, forward strand.
GACCGGCGAGGGCGGCTCGGGAGGGGCGCTCGCCATCGGCGTCTGCGACCGGCTGCTGATGCTCCAGTACAGTACCTACTCGGTCATCTCGCCGGAGGGCTGTGCGTCCATCCTGTGGAAGAGCCAGGACAAGAAGGAGGAAGCCGCCGAGGCGCTCAACCTCACGGCCGACCGGCTCCTGAAGCTCGGGCTCGTGGACGAGGTGATCGAGGAGCCCCTCGGCGGCGCGCACCGCGATCCGGCCGAGAGCGCCTCGCGCCTCAAGGCGGCGGTCGTGCGCCACCTCGACGAGCTCGACGCCGTGCCGCGCGAGCAGCTGCGGGCGGCGCGCTCGGAGAAGATCGCAGCCTTCGGCGTATTCTCCGAAACGGCGTGAAGCGCGCCGGAGGCGCGGTGCGCCCGCAGACGAGCGCGTTCGGACCCGCGTGGCTGCGCGAGCGCCTGGCGCGGCTGCTGCCGGGCGGACGCGCCGCGAGGCTGTGTGTCGCCTTCAGCGGCGGCGCGGATTCGACCGCACTGCTCGCGGCGCTGGCGCAGCTGCCCGGCCGCAGGGCGCGGCTGCGTGCCCTTCATATCGACCACGGCCTGCACGCGGACTCGGCCGCCTGGAGCCGGCACGCCGCGCGGCTGGCGCGCTCGCTCGGCGTGCCGTTCCTGGCACGGGCGGTGCGCGTGCCGCGCGTACGCGGCGAGTCGCTCGAAGCCGCGGCGCGCACGCTCCGTTACCGGCTGCTCGGCGAGTCGCTCGCTCCGGGCGAAGTGCTGCTGACGGCGCATACCCAGGACGACCAGCTCGAGACCGTGCTGCTGCAGCTGCTGCGCGGCGCCGGAGTTGCCGGCATCGCCGCCATGCCGGAGATCGCGCCGTTCGCCGGCGGCTACCTGGCGCGCCCGCTGCTGTCGCGCTCAGGCGTGGAGCTGCGCGAGTGGCTGCGCGGCGAGCGGCTCGAGTGGCTCGAGGACCCGAGCAACGCCGACCTCGCGCTCGACCG
>JASHTN010000105.1 GCA_030040525.1 Gammaproteobacteria bacterium
GTCGAGCTTGCTCGCGCCCTGCCGCCGCGCATCGAAGCGGCAGGGGATCTCCAGGCACCTGAGCGGCTGCGGCGCGGAGGCGAGGAGGTCGAACAGGATCTTGAAGCCGAGCGGCGAGAGCTGCGCGGCGCTGACCTCGAAGACCGCGCGGCGCATGAGGAAAAAGCCGCTCATGGGATCCTCGAGCTCGACGCGCGCGAGCAGCCGCGCGAGGCGCACCGCGAGCCGGCTGAGCGCGGCACGGGGCGGCGTGAGCCCGGCCGCGCTGGCGCCTTCGACGTAGCGGCTCGCCACGACAATGTCGACGGCGCAGCTGCGCAGCTCATTCAACATCCGCGGCAGCAGCGTCGCGTCGTGCTGCAGATCCGCGTCCATGACCGCCACACAGGGCGCGCTCGCCGCCCGCAGTCCCTCGATGCAGGCACCGGCGAGCCCGCGGCGCCCGATGCGCCGGATGAGGCGCACGCGCGGGTCGCGGGATGCGAGCCGCTCGACCGCGGTCGCGGTGAGGTCGGGCGAGTCGTCGTCGACGAAGATCACCTGCCAGTCGATGCCGCAGAGGGCGCGCTCGAGCCCCGCGACGAGTGGCGCGACGTTGTCACGCTCGTTGCGCGTCGGCACGACCACCGTGAGCTCCGGTCGCGTGCCCTCCGCGTCCTCCCTCGCCGCGGCAGTGCGGCGACCCGTTGCGGCTTTACCGGGCGTGCTCACGAGCCGGCATCCCGGGCCCCGGAGCGCAGGCCGTAGCCGCGTGCGGTGTGGAGGGTGAGCGCCGCGCGCCCGCCCCGGGTCAGCACAACGTCGGCGGCGGGCACGACGCGCCGGAAGTGCGGCGCGGCCAGCTCGAGCCAATCGGCACGCTCCGCGCTCGCGACGATCAGCGCATCGCGTCCGCTGAAGGACTTGAGCGGTCGCTGCACCCCGAATTCGCGCGCATCGGGCGAGAGGCACAGCACGGGCGCGCTGCCCCCGAGCACGTAGTCGGCCTTGCCGGCATCGATCCAGCTCACCGCCGCCACTACGAGCTGGGGGTCGCTGCTGCGCAGCGACAGCACCGCAGGCCGGAGCGCCGCCCAGTCCAGCAGGTCGAGCGTCGGGTCGCGGCGTGCGAAGCCCGGCGCGAGGCGCTCGATCCAGCCGCTGTCCGCCTGGCTCGTCCAGAGCGCGAGGAGGAGCACGACGAGCGCACCGCTCATGGCGGCGAGCTGGGCCGGCAGGCGCGGCCGGCACTGCTCAAGGTGGGCAAGCCGCGCGCCGAGCAGCGGAAAAGCGAACAGCCAGCCGACCGCTGCCCAGTGCGGCAGCGCCTGCGTCCAGAAGCCCACCAGCGTGAATCCGCCGATCGGCAGCACGGCGAGGCAGGCGAACAGCCATGCCGCGGGATCGCGGGGCCCGCGCCGCAGCGCGCGCCAGAGCACACCGAGGAGCGCGAGTGCGATCCACGGCAGCAGGTAGAGGAGCTGGCCGGCGAAGTCCAGCAGCGCGCGGCCGGCGCTGAACGCCACGGGTCGGGCGCGGCCTCCCTGGAAAGCGAACGAAGCCCAGTCATGCGCGGCGTTCCAGACCAGGACCGGCGTGAGCAGTATGAGCACCGCGAGCGCGCCGAGCCAGGGGCCGAGGCTGGCGAGGAGCCGCGGCCGCCAACTGAGCAGATAGAGCGCGAGGGAGGCGACGGTCAGGAGCGCCGTGTACTTCGAGAGCAGCGCGAGTCCCGCGGCACCGCCCGCGGCCAGCATCCACGCGAGCCGCGCCCGCGGCGCCAGCGAGGCCACCGGCAGCGGCCCGAGCGCCTCGGGCAGCGCGTGCAGCAGGCAAAGCACAGCACAGAGCGCGAACAGCACCAGCGGCCCGTCGGGCAGGATCCCGCCGGCCGCGTTGAGCGTGAAGAGCGGGGCGAGATTCAGGGCGAGCGCCGCCCACAGGCCCGCGCGCTCACCGTAGGCGAGCGCCGTGAGGCGAAACATGAGCCACGTCGAGAGCGCGAACAGGCAGATGTCCGGCAGGCGCAGCACGAGCGGCCGCTCGCTGCCCGAGAGCCGGGCGGCGAGCCCGACCAGCCATACGTGCAGCGGCGGATGATCGAAGTAGCTGAGTGCCAGGTGGCGGCTGATCGCAACCGTGTACGACTCGTCGACCGACAGTCCGAGCGAGGCGGCGAGCGCGACCCGCGCGAGCGCCGTCAGCGCGATCAGCCACAGCACGCGCGCCATCGTTCGGTCCCGGGCGAGCAGCGCCTCTCCGGCACGCACCGCTTCAGCGCCGTGCGTAGCGCTCGATGCCGCGATGCCCGATGAGCGAGTTACCGATCCAGCCCGTAATCCAGACGATGATCCAGGTGAGGAGCGCGGACCTGAAGCCGCTCAGGTGAAAGCCGGGCAGGATCCAGGCGACGAGCGCCACCATGGCGGCATTCAGCACGAGCAGGAACAGCCCGAGCGTGATGAGGGTCAACGGCAGGGTCAGGATGAAGAGGATCGGTCGGACGATCGCGTTCACCACCCCGAGCAGCACCGCCGCGAGCAGCAGGGTCGTGGGGCTGTCGATCCGCACTCCGGGCACCCATCGGGTCGCGATCCACAGGCCGATGGCGGTGATCGCCGCGCGCAGCACAAATCCAGTCATGACCTGCCTCCGGTGCCGGACCGCCCTTCGACGAAGATCTTCAGCCGGTTGAGCGCCTGCAGCCAGCTGGTGCGCAACCGCCAGTACTGCGTATCCCACGCGGTGGCGGACGGGATCCCCGATCCCAGCAGCCGCACGATCGTGCCTTCCGGCACCGCATCCAGCATGAAGTCATCGGTGATCACGCTGTCGGCAGGCGGCAGCTGCGGGTTGGGGAGGTAGATGAGCCGCAACCGTCGACCGGGCTCGAAAATGTCGATGTGCGCCTCGAGCTCGGTGAGGCGGTCGACCCGGGCGCGGAAGATCCCGCCCCGCCGGGGCTGCAGCGCAGCCCCCGGGCAGCACCAGCGCGCGAGCTGCGGGTCCTCGACGAACGCGCTCCAGACGACCGCGGCGTCCGCGTCGATGTCGACGCGGTGGGCATAGCCTCTGACCTTCTCGCCCATGGCCCATTGTGCCATCGTCCATGTCCAGTGGCCCTTGGAAGGGAGGCTTCATGATGCTGGTCCATCTGGTCATCGCGCTCGCGCTGCTCGAGTTCCTGCTGTTCGGCTTCGCGGTGGCCCGGGCACGGGTCAGCTGCAACGTGCCGGCGCCGGCGACTACCGGCAACGAGACCTTCGAGCGCTACTTCCGCGTACAGGCCAACACTCTCGAGCAGCTCGTGGTGTTCGTGCCGTCGATCCTGCTGTTTGCGCACTACGTCCAGCCGCTGATGGCGGCCGCGCTCGGGGCGGTCTTCATCATCGGACGCGCGGTCTATTTCCGCGGCTATGTGCGCTCTGCCGCGGGGCGTCACCTCGGGTTCACCCTGAGCTTCGCGCCGAATGTCGCGCTGCTGGCCGGCGGCCTGATCGGCATCGCGCGTGCGCTGCTCGCGCACGCCTAGCCTCAGGCGGCGGGCGGACGGCGGAGCAGGCTCGCCACGAGCGGCACGAGCGAGACGGCGATGATCGCCAGCGTCACCACTCCGAAGTGCTGCTTCACCACGGGGA
>JASHTN010000106.1 GCA_030040525.1 Gammaproteobacteria bacterium
CGCAGAAACTGGCCGTTGGGGCCGGTGGTGCAGACCGGGTCGGTCGGCGACAGCTCGTTGTAGTAGAAGCCGCGCACGCTGTTGTCGCCGCCGGCGAAGAAGCGGTAGATGGTCGGCAGATTGCTGAAGCGCGACACCAGGCTCGCGCCCACCTCGTCGCGCAGCAGCAGGTGCCACTTGCTGCCGAGAGGGAATACGCGCTCGGCCTGCATGTGCAGCTGGATGAAGTTGGAATCCGAGCCGAGCAGGCTGTCCGAGCCCTTGAGCTCGGCGAAGAACGGATGCACGAACAGCGGCTCGCCGAGGTAACCCTTGGGCACGGACGCCAGATCGAGCTCCGGTACCAGCAGCCGGTCGGTGGTGGTGCCGTTGATGTCCTCGCTGGTGGTGCGCACCGCGTTCAGCTGCCAGACCGTCTGCCAGCTGCCGGCGACGTCGGTGAAGCTCGGGCCGGCGGACTGGGTGTAGGCGGTGACGTCGGCGAGCGTCTGCTGCTCGATCTTGCCGTTCAGGCTGATGTTCTCGAGCGCCGGGTCGCCCACCGGGATCACGTAGTGGGTCTGCACGTTGTAGCGCGTGATCTGCGCGAACTGCAGCTCGACGCTGAAGGCGTGGCCGCTGTCGTTGATGCGCCGGTCCTCGTAGCCGAGCGTACCGCGCGCGCCGGTGTCGGTCTCGTAGCCAGCGCCGAAGGAGTAGCGGTTGCGCCGCGCGGGGTCGGCGCGGATGTCGACGGCGACGGTGCGGGTGGTGTGATCCGGATCGCCGGGGCGCACCTCGAGGTTGGCGAAGTACTGTGCGTCGTCGAGAGCGAACTGGGTGCGCAGCACCTGCGTCAGGTCGTAGGGGTCGCCCTGGTGATAGCGCAGGTAGCGCCGCACCAGGCTTTCCTTGATCACGCTCTGGTGGATGGTCGTGGGACCGAAGCGGTAGCGCTCGCCGGTGGCGAGCTCGAGGGCGACGTCGGCGGTGTAGTGCGGCGGATCGACCTGCAGCTCGCTTTTGCTCATGCTGGCGTCGAAGTAGCCGTAGGTTGCGGCGGTGCGCTGCAGGTCGTCCTTGATGGCATCGTACTCGGCCTGGTTCAGGCGGTCGCCGACCTTGAGGGGCAGGTGGCGCAGGATGCGCTGAAACTGCGGCTCATTCGCGCCCGGACCGTCGACGCGCACTTCGATGTGCGCCACCTGCACCGGCCTGCCGGGCTTTATGTCGACGACCACCTTCCACTCGCCGTGGCCGAGATCGGTGACGGTCGACTGCACCTGCGGCTCGTAATAGCCGAACGGCCGCAGCGCCGCCTGCGCCTCGCGCGCCACGCGGTTGTGCAGCCGCTCGATGGTGTCGGCATCGAGAGTGACGCCGCCCTTGCGGTAGCGCTCGAAGCTCAGGTAAGCGAGCACGTTGGCCCGCAGCTGCTCGTCCACGCCGCGCACCTCGACGTTGACCCCGGGGGCGGCCGCGAGCGGTGCCGCGCAGAGACAGCCAGCGGCCGCGCACACGGCGAGCACCCCGGCCCGCCGCTGCCATCGACGAGCCCGAGGCAAGGCATTGCGCTGCGCCATCTCGACGTGCGAACAACAACTGGAGGCGGATTCTAGAGCCTCGCGAGCACCCCCGCTCGGGCAGTTCGCGCGCCGCTCCGGTCTTGAGTCAGAGTGCAGGCCGCGCCCGCAGTTCCGCGCCGCGCCGCGCGCACTGCAACACTTAACGCAGCACGGGTCGCTGCGCTTACGGCCACTCGCTCGCGTTCAGCTGGAATTCAGTTTCGCCGGCCGCGGCGCCCGCCGCATCGAAGCGCCGCTCGGCGATGTACACCGCACCATCGGGCTCGAGCAGCACGACGCTCGAACAGCGCGTGCCGTACACCGGGTGCAGCACGAACGGCGCCGACAGCACCTGCTGCCACTCGCGCGGCAGGCCGCCGGTCGGCGTGGCCGGCGCAGCGGTGCCCGCCTGGCGGCGGTCATTGAGCAGCGCGAACAGCCCGGCGGCTGCGGCGCTGCCGGTCCGCAGCCAGTCCTCGAAGCCGGCGCGCACCCGTTGCAGCTTCGGCCACGGCGTGTCGAGCAGCTCGTTGGAGAGTCCGTAGACCCCGGGCGGCAGCGTGCGGGCGAACGGCGTCGCGCGGTTCGAGCCGTAGGCGAGCGTCGCGCTGTCCGCAAGCAGCAGATTGAAGCCGGCGTAGCTGTCGGCCGCTCGCTCGAGCGCTGTCAGGAACTCACGCGGCCCGGCCGTGCCGGTCAGGTACCGCGGGATCAGCGCGCCGCGCGACGGTGCGGCGGCGCGCGGCCGCTGCAGCTCGCGGAAGTTGGTCACGACAGCGAAGCGCCGCGCGCGGTCGAGGCCGAGCCAGGTGCCGTGCGCGCGCAGATCGCGGCCGGCGATCAGCGGCGCGTCCGGCCACCTGGCGAGCGGTGCGGCCGGGCGCTCGTGATACTCGTCGCGGTTGGCCGCGACCACCAGGCGGTAGCGCGGATGTGTCTGCCACGCAAGCACCAGCAGGCACATGGATCTCAGGCCGCTCCGTCCAGCCAGGCGGAGATCAGCCGCCAGGAGATCGCCTGCGAAGGCGGCGTGAGCACCTCGCCCGAGCGCAGCTGCGCCCGCGTGAACCAGCGCGCGTCCTCGAGCTCGCCGCCGATTCGCACGCGGCTCGCGGCGGGGGCCGTGGCGCGGAAGCCGAGCATCAGCGAGGCGGGGAAGGGCCAGGGCTGCGAGGAGTCGTAGCTCACGCTCTGCACTTCGACGCCGGTCTCTTCCACCACCTCGCGCGCCACCGCATCCTCGAGACTCTCGCCCGGCTCGACGAAACCCGCGATGGTCGAATAGCGCCGCGCCGGCCAGCTCGATTGCCGGCCGAGCAACGCATGCTCGCCGTCGGTGACCAGCACGATGATCGCCGGATCGAGACGCGGGAAGAACTCCTGGCCGCAGTGCGGCTGCGGGCAGCGCAGGCTGTGGCCGGCGCGCGCAGGTGAGGTCGCCGTGCCGCACACGCCGCAATGGCGCGTGCGCGCACGCCAGATCGAGAGTGCGCGCGCGTACGCGAGCAGCCCCGCCGCGTCCTCCGGCAGCTCGCCTGTGAGCGGCCGCAGCTCCTCGAAGCGCGTGCCTTCGGGCGGGCTGAAGGTTGCGGCCGCCGGGAGCTCGACCAGCACGCAGCGCGCGCCGCGGAACCAGCCGAGCAGCACCAGCTCCCGGGATGAGGCCGCCCGCACCGCCGGCGCATCGCCGCCGAGGAACGCGATCGTCGGCGGCGAGCCCGCGTTGAGCAGCTGCGTCGTGCCGCGCGCGAGCAGATAGCGCGTGTCGGGATCGGCGCGCGCCGCGGCCTCCCAGGCCGGATCCTCGCGCGCCTCGGCACGCCGCTCGAGGTACGGGCCGGCGAAGAAATTGGGGCGGGCCTGGGCCATGCTGCGCCGCTTTCGGGGAACGGATGCGTGCCGCGCATTCTAGCAGCGCAACTGCGGCCCGCCGGCGGCCGCCGGCCGGCGGCTCGGGTAGTCTTGCGAATGGAGCTTCGCAGGGCCAGTAACTGTCCGTAGTAACGCCGCTTCCAACCCAGGAAGACCAAGGTCTCAAATAAACATGCACCGGGACGTCATGCGTTTACGGTAGAACATAGAGCGCTTCGCCAAGCTCGCCGAGAATTAACTGCTTGCTCGAACATGAGGCAATTCTGGCTGCGATTCGCGAGTGGACTGCTGGGCGGTGCGTGCGGCAGACCGCCCTGGCGCCGCGACCGGATGCTGGGTAGCGCGGCACCGGTGCTGTCCGAGCTTGACTGCGGATTTCAGACGGACCGATTCTCGGCGCGGTGCGCAGGAGGGAAGCCATCATGTCGTCAGCGTCGAGTTTCCTGCACCGTCCAACTCAGGTGTTGCTCGCTGTCCTGGCTATCGGAGTATGGGGCTTGCTGCTCCGACCCTATCTCCCGATCGCCGCGGCTGCCACTCAAGAATCCGCGGCTGCGCGGTCTGCGACGTACGACACTCTCAACGTCCAGCGGATCAACGTGCTGGATCCGGACGGTAAGTTACGTTTGGTCATCGCCAACGGCGCGCAAATGCCGGGGGCGATTCTCCACGGCAAGACCTATCCGCGTAGCATCGACAATGCGGCGGGTCTGTTATTCCTCGATACGAAGGGCGATGAGACCGGTGGTCTCGCTACGGCGAGGCTGCAGAACGACGCTGTGACGAACTTCAGCTTCGATTGCACGTACCAGACGACCGATTGCATCAGAATATGGAAGCAGGAAAGCATCGATGGCGCGCGGTTACGTGAGAGCTTCGATATCTTCGATCGCCGCCCTTACACAGGACGCGTCGAGTCGAGCCAGGGCGTCCGGCGCATCACGCTGGCCGATGAGAATCAGAATGCGCAGCTGCTCATTTCCGACCCTCAGGGTCGTCCCCGCATCCGTATCGGCGTGGACAAGGCCGGGGAGCCGAGCATCGTGATGTTGAAGCCGGATGGCAAGGTTGCATATCGCGCTGGCAGATAGCGGCAAGGTCGCCGCAGTGTGCGCATTCTTCGAGGCCCGTGCATCCAAACTACTTGACGGAGTCAAGTATATCCGCCAGGATCGTCTTCATGACGTCCTCGGCTGTTCAGCAGGGCAACGCTGCCAGGCGCCGGATCGTCGGCCGCCGGCAGGTTGATTCCGTGCGGCACTTTAATCGCTTCTATACCCGGCAGCTGGGTCTGTTGGACAAGGGATATCTGAGTTCCGACTGGACCCTGACCGAAGTGCGCGTCCTGTATGAGCTCGCCCGCAAGAGGAACGTGACTGCAGCCGAGATCGCCGAAGAGTTGCAGCTTGATGTGGCCTACCTGAGCCGCGTCCTGGCAAGGTTCGAGAGGCAACGGTTGATCAAACGTACCTTATCGAGGACGGATGCCCGACAGCGCCATCTTGCTCTCACGGCGAAGGGACTCGCGGCTTTCGAACCGCTCGATCGATCTGCAGCGCAGCAGGTGACCGAAATGCTGACGCCACTCTCGGACTCGGAGCGCATCGCACTTCTCTCTGCCATGCACCACGTTGAGGGGCTGCTCGGTTACAAATCCACCGCAGCGAGCGGCTATACGCTTCGCGCGCTACAAATCGGTGATATCGGCTGGATCATCCATCGCCAGGCACTGCTGTACGCACAGGAATACGGCTGGGATATCAGCTACGAAGCGCTGGTCGCGGAAATACTGGCGGGATTTGTCAAGGACTTCGACCCGTGCAAGTCAGCTGCTTGGATTGCGGAGAGCTCAGGGGCGGTGGTGGGGTCGGTGTTTCTCGTGCCGGCTGCGGCTAGCGTGGCGAAACTGCGGTTGTTGTATGTAGAGCCGGCGGCGCGCGGCATGGGTTTGGGCCGCAGACTGGTCGAGGAGTGCATTGCCGGTGCTCGCGACCGCGGTTACCGAACTCTGACCCTCTGGACCAACAGTGTGCTTGTCGCCGCGCGACGCATCTACGAGGCTGTTGGCTTTGAGCTCTGCAAGGAGGAGCGCCATCACTCTTTCGGCAAAGACCTGATCGGTCAGACCTGGGTGCTGACGCTTAATTGACGCCCGTCGCTGCCGGCGACGTCATCAACGAGAGCCCGGTTGCGGGGGCCAGTGTCGCTCCTGGTTCCGCCCGGACGCGGCGCGGGTAGTCCTCTGCGACGCCGCGGAGGTCAAATCGCTGCGGGCTCGCGCCGCCAGCGCTTGAGCGGGCCGTCGCTCAGCTCGCCAGCCTCGGCAGCGGCCCTTGCGCACGCGCCTGCAGCACCCCGCGGGCACTGTCGTCGATCGCGTAGGTCGGGACCTGCTCGAGTACCGCGCGGGCGAACTCGGGCAGCCCCGTGAGAATCGCCGAGATGCGTGCAACCTCGCCCGAGGCCGTCTCGATGCGAAACCATCGCATCTCCTTGGAATAAGTGAGCCGCGTGACGTCGCGCCACCTGAGCGAGCCGCGCGGACCGAGGAGGCGCCCGAACTCGAGCCCGTCGGCGGTGAGCACGTGCCAGACGCGCACGGACTCGAGGATCAGCAGTAGCCCGAGCGCGCCGAATGCCGCGAACACGCCCGCGACGACCGGTCGGCCCGCGCCGTTCCCGGCGGTCGCCACGAAGGCTGCAAGGATGAGCAAGGCCCCGAGCACGAGAACGCCGATGATGCCCGTGATCGCCGGGTACTGCATGCGAGCGGGGGCCGCGGCTGCTTGCGCTCGCTTGCGGCTCGCCGCCGCCCAGGCCGTGACGAGGCTCGTCAGCAGCGCGCCCGCTGCCGGTATGAGAGCGGCCCACCACTCGCGCCCACCGTTTGAGCGGCGCTTGCACTCAGCGGACGGCTTCTCGCCGCGCGCGGCAAGAAACCGTACGGCGTCCGGGAAACACTGCGCGGCGGAAGCCCGTATCCATGGCAGGCCGGCCTGTTGGTTCGGGGCTTTGTGGAGTGCCGGCAAGCCATCGAAGCTGCCTTTGCCTACGACGAACTGCGCCCAAGGATCGTTCTGCTCCGCCGCCCGCACGAGAAGCGGCCAGGCCTTCTCATCCTCATGGGCCTGCACGTAGATCCAGCCGAGGCGTCCCGCGCTCCAGGCATCCTTCGGATCGCGACCTTCGAGGAGCTTCAAGCCCCGCTGCACATCCGTCGGGCGATTCAGATCCTGGGCGGCGCGCGTGAAGCCGATGAGCGCCTCGGTCGAGGGCTCTTCACCTGCCGCCGGCGCGAGATCGAGCACCCGCTGCCACTCATCGAAAGTCTTCTGAGTGTCCGCGCCGCTCATTGCATCCTCGGCAAGATCGGCATGAATCAGCATGTTGAGGCGTGCGAGGAGCGCGGCTGGCGCGTGCTGTGCTTCGCACTTTCTGAGGAACTCCTGCATCTGCTCATACGAGCCGCCCCACCGGGGACGCAGGCTGAACATGTAGCGGTAACGGATGAGGACATTGTCGGGATCGATGGCCATGCCCTGCTCGTACCAGCGGCGGCGCTCGGACGCGGTGCCTTGGAGCATCGCGACGTTGAGGAGATACAGGGCGCTCAGGTAAGGCTTGGCGGTGAGCTTGAGCGATGACAGCAGGTCGGGCTGGGCGCGCGACAGATAGTTCTTCATCGCCTCGATCTGACCGGTCGGCGTGTCCCTGATGAACTTCTCCCCGCGCGCTGCCCACGCCATGCGATAGAGGTAGACGCCGCGCGAAAGTACCGCGACATAGGAGCTCGGATACGCCTCCACCCAGCGGTCGAAGAAGCCCTCGTTATCGGTGGAGTTCTCGTAGAGCTGCCTGACGCTCGCATAGAGCTGCTCGTCCGAGAGGCTCCCGGCCTCGTAACGCTGCTGCTGCTGCGAGTAATAGTCCTGAAGGACTGCGTATTTGCCGGACTTGAGCCAGCTGAGTGGCTGCACGTCGCCTGCCTGACGGGCGTGCGCCGGCGGCACTGTCGATGGGTCGTCGGCGGCGCGCAGCGATACGGTACCGAGAACGGCGATCAACGTCAGAAGGCAGGTGCTCGGAACTCTTGCCACGACAGCTCCTCAGGCTTGCGCTGACGTTTGCCATCGTGGACCCGGGGAGCGCTGCAAAGGAGGACCCAGCGCACAGGACCGGCAAAGAGTCATTCGGCGGATGGTCGGCGGCCACGGGTGCGCACGGCCGCGCCGCGTGCGATCAACCGCGCGACTGCGCCGAGCCGCTGCAGTGCTGGCAGCGCGCGGCGCGCAGCGGAAAGCGCTCCGTGACGAGGAGGCTCCCGCAATCGCAGCAGCCGCCGAGCCGCAGCTGATCGCCGCGCGTCAGCGCCGTGGCGAGGAACACCGCGTGCTCGAACGAGATCTGCGCCGCGGGCAGCAGTGCGCGATACACCTCGAACGCCTGACAGAGCAGCTCGCCGCGTGCCAGACCGGGGGACGCCGTGCCGCTGGCGCGCCCGCCCGCCGGCACCACGCCGAGCAGCGACAGCACGCTGGCGAGCACTGCGCTCTCCTGCTGCAGGCGCAGCGAGCGGGTGAAGTAACCGACCTGGTGCGGGGACTTGCCGCGATGCCGCGGCAGATCGCGATGCGCCTCGCTCAGATAGGAGCGGTAGAGCTTGCGGATGCGGTCATCCGACAAGCCGGTCCAGGCGCGGATCGTCTGGGTGCGCGCCTCGTGCTGCAGGAAGCGCAGAGCCAGCTCCATCCGCAGCCGTTCGCGGCTGTAACGATCGTCGGAAATGCGCATGGGAGCTCCCTGGGGAAGCCTGCCGGCGGGGCTTGCGGCGCCGGTACATTTTGGGAAAATTTTCCCAAAATACAATAGGCAAAAATTTGGTAAAAAATTCCCAAATTATGTCTGGCGTCGCGCCGCCGTCCCGCTACCATGGCGAGACACCGGGGAGACTCTCATGCTGTTGCACTGCGAGATGGGCGGCGAGGAGTGCGGCGCTGATCCGGCGGCGGCGTCCTGGCTGCGGCGCGAGACACTCGAGTCGCTCCACGAGCTGAATGAGCTGGGCTTCGCGCTGCTCGCAGAACAGGCCGCAGCGCCGGGCCGGGCTGAGGGCATGGCGTTGCGCGCCGCGGGCGAGCTGTGGCTCGGGCTCGAGCCGTCCGCCCGGCGCCGCGCGGCTGCCTGCCCGTACCTGCTGCTGGACACGGGCTTTGCCGATGCGCAGCGCTGGCGGCGAGTGGCGGCCTCGCAGGTGGGCGACGCGGCTCAGGGAAGCTACGCAGCGTTCTTCACGGTGCCCGGGGCAATCGAGCTGCACCGCCTGGTGCTCACCTACGCCTGGCACCTGGCGCGCACCCAGGATGCCGCGGCGCGGCTGCTGCTCGGCATGGCGGCACCGTGTGCGCAGCTCATCGCGCAGTGCACGCTGCGCCAGATGCACGCGCTCGCCGCAGCGCACCCGGAGTGGCTGCGGCCGCGCTGGCCGGGCCGGGAAGAGCTCTGGCGCGGGCTGCTCGCCGCGGCAGCCTCGGGC
>JASHTN010000107.1 GCA_030040525.1 Gammaproteobacteria bacterium
GCGCTGCCAGCGGCGCTCCTGCGCCGGCGCGCCGGAGCGCCACCCGTTCCAGACATCGTGCAGCGCGCGGCTGAGCGCCCAGAGCGCGAGCGTCGGCTCGGTGCCTTCGGCGCGCAGCCCGGCGAGCACCCGCAGCGCGCGCGTTGCGCCGCCCTCCAGCACGGCCTCGCTCAACTGAAAGACATCGAAGCGCGCGCTGTCGGCGACGCTCGAGCGCACGGTGCCGGCGGTCAGCTCGGTCGGGGCGGTGCCCTGAGGCGGTGCGCCTTCGCTACCGCTCGGCGCAGCGTCGGCAGCGCCGCCAAGCAGCGCGAGCTGCATCAGCTCCTGATGCGCGGCGAGAAGATTCCCCTCGGTGCGTGCGGCGAGGAGCTCGAGCGCCGCATCGCTCGCAGCGAGCCCCAGCTGCCGGGCGCGGGTGCGCAGCCACGACGGCAGCCGCGCCGCATCGACCGGCCAGACCTGCACCCAGGCGCCGTGCGCCTCGACTGCCCGCACCCAGTCCGCGCTCTGTGCCTCGCGATCGAGGCGCGGCGCGAGGATCAGATACAGCGTCTCCGGGTCGCGTGCCCCGAGCAGCTCGATGAGCGCGGCGTTGCCGGCGACTCCCGGCCGTGCGCTCGCCAGGCGGATCTCGATCAGGCGGCGTGCGCTGAACAGCGAGGGGCTGCGCGCCGCGCCCCGCACCTGCTCCCAGTCCGCAGCACGCTCGGGGAAATGCACCTCGCGCTCGCTGAAGTCCGCGGCGCGTGCGCGTGCGCGCACCGCATCCGCCGCCTCGCCCGCGAGCAGCGGCTCGTCGCCCGAGATGAGGTAAGCCGGGAGCAGCCGCTCGCGCAGGTGCACCGGCAGGGAGTCGGGGTTGAGCTTCAATGACCTCTCATCGACAGCGGGTCGCGGGCGCGCGCACCGCACGGCCCGGCCGGCCCGCCGCGCACACGCGCCCGGGCCGCCAGCCCATTATCAGGCATAAACGCCGCCGGGCGTGAGTGCGGCCCCCGCTGTGGTCAGAACGCCCAGGACACCCCGCCGAACAGCCCACGCCGCGGCCCGTACTGCGGCGCGAACACGCCGACGCCGGTGCCGCTGCGGATCTGGTACACCTTGTCGAGCACGTTGATCGCGTCGAAGCGCACGGTCAGCGGGCCGGTGCGGGGCAGGGCGAAGTCATGGCTCAGCCCCAAGTTCACCTGGGTGTAGCTCGCCGTGTGATCGCCGTTCGGGATGTCGAAGCCGTCGGCCAGGATCTTGTCCTGGCGCAGCCCGGTGTCGAAGAGCATATCGGCGCTGTAGCGCGTGCCCAGCCACAGGTAGGAGACACCGCCCGAAGCCGCCACCCGTCCCTCGTGGTCGAGGTGGATGTAGTTGTCCATGATGTACTCGAGCTCCGCCTGCGTGAAGTTGAACTGCGAGGACTCGACGTCCTTGCCGTGCGCGGCCTGGAAGGACAGGTTCGCGTAGGCGGAGAAGCTCTGCACGGTGTAGTTGCCGGTGAACTCCACGCCACCGATCAGTCCGTAGCGGTAGTTGAAGGGCGTCAGGATGATCGGCGCGCCGAACTGACCCTCGTCGATCAGGTGCTGCGACTGCTCGTAGAAGCTGTCGGCCCCGAGCGTGAGCGTCCTGTCGAGGAGCTTCTGCTGCACGCCGAAGTCGTAGTAGTTGGCGCGCTCGGCGATCGGCGCCGTGTCGAGGGTGACCGAGCCGGGGGGCAGCGCAGTCGTGCCCGAGAATTTGGTGAAGGTCTCGCTGCCGATCAGCTCAAACGGCGGCGGCGTGAAATAGCGCGAGTAGCCGCCGTGTATGGTGGTGTCGGACGGGAGGTTCCACACGAAGTTGATGCGCGGGCTGAGCTGGCTGCCGCTGGAATAGGCGCTGTAGTGATCGAAGCGCAGGCCGTAGTTGAGCGTGAAGGGCTCGAACACGCGCCACTCGTCCTGCAGGTACGCGCTCTCGATCTCCTGCGACTGCGTGCCGTTGTCGGGGATCGTGAGCGGCACGTCGCTGCTCTGCATGCCGGCGGCGTTGATCGGCAGCACCTGCGAGGTGGTGTCGCTCTCGGAGCTGTCGTGCTGCAGATAGAAGCCGGCGCGCAGCGTGTGCGCCTCATTCACCTTGTAGGAGCTGTCGGTCTGCCAGCCGATCGCGGTGTCGTCCTTGAAGGCGTTCTGCGCGATGCCGTTGTAGAGCAGGTCGCCGACCCAGTCGGGAGCGAAGTGCAGGCTGGTGTAGCGCGCCGAGAGCGAGCTCTGCCAGTTGAAGTCGCCCTGCGAATGCTGCCAGGTGAGGATGCCGTACTGCGCGGCCTCGTGCTGCGTCTCGTTGAGATAGTTGCTGAGGAAGTCGGTCACGCCGTTGACGTCGAGGCCGAGCGGCGGCTCGAGGCCGTGCTGGTTCGGAATCTGGAACTCATCGTCCGAGGTGCCGAGGATCAGCGAGATGCGATTGTTCGGATCGAGGATGTCCTCGAGATAAGCGAAGCCGTGAACCTGCGAGGTGTGATCGTGCAGCGGGTTGGGGCTGCTGTCGGGCGACTCGATGCCGAGGTTGTCCTCCTTGTAGTCGCCGGTGAAGTAGTAGCTGAAGGAGCCGGAGCTCCCCCCGACCTCGGCCGCCGGCTGGAAGGTGCCATGGCTGCCGTCGTACACCGACACGTACCCGCCCGGCTGCAGCAGGCCGCTGTTGGTGGTGAGGTCGATGATGCCGGCGGTGCGCAGACCGTACTCCGCGGGCAGCGCGCCGGTGATGAGGCTCAGCGAGGAGATGAGCCGCGGGCTCAAGGTCTGGCTGAAGACGCTGATGCCCTCGGGCAGGATGACTCCGTTCAGCCGGTACTGCAGGTCGTTGTGATCGGCGCGCACGTGCAGCTGGCCGAAGGAGTCCTGCACCACGTCGGGGGCCTGCAGCAGCACCTGGTTGAGCTGCACGTTCTCGCCGCCGGGTGTGGCGGCGATCGCCTGGCTGTCGATCGTGTAGGTGGAAGCCCCTGTCTGCGTCTCGATCTCGGTGCGCTCGGCGTTCAGCCGCCTCGCGGTGACCACCACCTCAGGCAGTGGCGTGTTGCTGCCCGAGGCATTGCTGGAAGCAGCCTGGCCTGCCGGCGAGGGGCTCGCGGCTGCACCGCCGGCCGCTGGGGCATCATCAGCCGCAGGGGCACCGCCGGCCGCAGGGGCACCGCCGGCTGGTGCCGCCGGGGAACCGGCACTCGCGTCAGCCTGCGTGGGCGGCGCGGCGAGCAGACTTAAAGCAAGCAGTGCGGTCGCGGCGAGCACAGGGGCTGCCGCGACCCGATGTTGGAACTGAGACATGAACGACTCCGCATGAGCTGAAACCACGGGCGACGCCGGAACGCCGGACGTGCGCCTCACCTGGATCGACGGTGGATTTCAGACTTGCGGAGGCCCGCGGCTGCGCGGGGTCGGCGTGGCCGCGCCGATGATCGAGTAGCAGGGATCGGGAGCGGGGATGACCTCGGGGGGGCAGACTGTGAGATCGACGCCCGCCCCCGCCGCCGGGTTGGCGATCTGCGCGAAGGCCTCGCAGGTGGGGCAGACCCCGTCGTCGGCGATCTGCAGGCCCTCGACCGACACGCCGCTCGCGTGTCCGGCGTGGCTCAGGTGGCCGAGCTCGTGCAGCACCGCGCCGCACTGGGCAAACACCAGCAGCAGCGACAGGATCCACGCGATGGGAAGTCGGCGGCGCATCACGGTGGCTGACAGAACTGGTCGCCGAGTCTACGTGCGGTCCGGGGAATTTGCCAGTCGCCGGCGTCAAGAACTGCGAAGCGCAACACGGCAATGCGTCCGGTCGCGCCGCGCCTCGGCCGTCAACCGTCGCGCAGCGTCCCGCTCAGGCGGCCGGCGGCGTCGATCAGGCCGCGCTGCTCGAGCCACGCGCGTGCATCCCCGGCATCGTGCTCGAACCAGGCGCGGGTGCTGCCGAGCCGGAAGCTGTAGCCCCAGGCGTCCATGTCGGCGAACGCGCGCGCGCGGCCGACGCCCGGCAGCGTCGCGGCGAGCAGCACCTGCAGGTAGCACACCGCCGCCTCCTCGAGGTCGTCGCCGCCGGCATCGCGGTCGAGTCCGGTACGCCGCTCGGGGCTCATGCAGATGTAGTGGCTCGCCTCGTGCAGCACCGAATGCACCGGCGTGTCGAGCCGCGCGTACAGCTCATCGCCCCTGAGGCCCGCTTCGCTGTCGCCCCAGTACGAGCCCGGGATGGCGCGTGCGGCTGCGATGAGAGTCAGCTTGAGCCGATAGCGCGCGAGCAGCAGCGCCATCCCGATGCGATCGATGCCGTTGAGTCTCTGCACCCCGGTGGCCGCCGGGGCGGCTGCAGCGGCCGGTGCGCCCGACATCAGCTCGAGTCCTGGAGCCGCGCCAGGCGCCGCATGACCATGTCGGCCAGGTCGCGCGCCATGGCGGTGCGCAGCACGTCCTCCTCGTGTCCCTTGGCGAGCAGCTGCGACTCGTTGAAGCTGAAGACGCGCGTCGCAGAGACTTCCTGCGGCGCGAGCAGCTGCTTGTCGCCGGCGCTCACCGAGAAGGTCACCGTGTAGGTGAGCTCGTACTCGTTCGGCTGGTTGAGGTTCGACACCGAGACGATGCGCCGCTTGAGGCTGTCCTTGAGGATGTTGACGGTCGCCGACGCCTTGTCCTTACCGGGCGCGAGGTGCGCGCCGCTCGAGAGCAGCGCCCGCTGCAGGCTCTGCACGAAATCGGTCTGCCGGTCCTGCGTCTCGAGGTATGGGGCCCGCATCGACTCGGGCAGCGGTGTGTGCCCCTCGAGATGGAAACCGCAGGCCACGAGCAGCGCCGCCGCGACGCCGGCGGCGGCCAGTCTCGCGAACCCACCCCGCGAGTGCATCACACGACCAGGTTGAGGAGCTTGCCCGGCACGAAGATCTCGCGCTGCGGCTTGCGATCGGCGAGGAATTTCTGCACGTGCGAGTCGGCCAGCGCGAGCGCGGTGCACGCGGCCTGGTCGGCGCCCACCGGCACGGTGACGTGAGCGCGCAGCCTGCCGTTCACCTGCACGACCATGACGTAGGTGTCCTGCGCGAGCGCGGCGGCGTCGACCGCCGGCCAGCGCTCGTCGATGAGCGCACGCGAGTGGCCGAGCGCCTGCCAGAGCGCGTGGCCGACGTGCGGCACGATGGGGGCCAGCACCAGCACCACAATCTCGAGCGCCTCGTGGCGCACGGCGCGCCCCTGCGGGCTCGTGTCGCCGAACCTGGCCGTGGCGTTGAGCAGCTCCATGGCCGCGGCGATCGCGGTGTTGAAGTTGCGCCGGCGGCCGATGTCGTCGGTGGCCTTGGCGAGCCCCTGGTGCGCCAGGCGCCGCAGCTCGCGCTGTGCGCCGCTCAATGCGCCGGTCTCGAGCGGCGCCGCGGCACCGGCGCTCACGTGCTCGTGCACCGCGGTCCACAGGCGCCGGATGAAGCGCGCCGCCCCCTGCACGCCCTCGTCGGACCACTCGAGCGTCTGCTCGGGGGGCGAGGCGAACATGGTGAAGAGCCGCGCGGTGTCGGCACC
>JASHTN010000009.1 GCA_030040525.1 Gammaproteobacteria bacterium
CTGGCTGCCGGCGTCGGTGCAGCCTATCTGCTGCATCTGCTGCTGCCGGTGTTCGTCAGCACTCGGCAGCTCGCGGGCGCGACCGGCTTGCCCGTGCTCGGCGCCGTCAGCATGGCCTGGATCGAGCGCTACCAGGCACGGCGGCGTCGGGGTGGAGTGCTCTATGCCGGCTGCACTGTGGCATTGATCGGTGTCGGCGCGGTGCTATTGTTCGGGTCTTACATTTATAACCTCGTCCGGGCGCTGCTCACATGAGCGTCGTCAAGATCGAGGGGCACAAGGTTCGGCCACCGCCGCCAGATCCGTCGAACGCAGAGCTACGGACGGATCCTCTCTTGACTCCGGGACCCACGACGCTTCGTTTGCGTGTCGTCAGTGACCACCGGCGCTCGCTGGCCGAGCGCAGCAGCGCCGTCTTTTCGGTCGAGGGCGGCACGATCGGGCGCTCGACCGACAACGACTGGGTGCTGCCGGACCCGCTGCGCTACGTCTCGGCGCATCATGCCCGGGTGCAGTTCCGCGACGGGCACTTCTACCTGCAGGACATCAGCACCAACGGCGTGTACGTCAACGATGACCTGGAGCCGATCGCCAGGCGCGGCGGCTCCAACGGCTACCGCCTCGCCAACGGCGACGTGGTCCGCATGGGCAAGTTCCTCATCGTCGCAGTCCTCGAAGAGCTCGAGCGCGGGGACACGGACGACGCCGCCGCGGTGCCGACCAGCATCCCTGTGCTGCGCTCGCTCACGGCGTCCAAGCCCGACATTGGCGCCTCGCTGAATGTCGACGAGCTGCCCGTGCCCGACGCGGCGCCCGCCCCGGTCCTGCCGGTGAACGCTCACGGGCAGGTCGGCGATTCCGGCAAGGTGCGCGCGCTCGCCGAAAGCGTGCAGGCCGCGCCGGCAGCGGCCGCCCTGACCTCCGCGCCGGATGCACCGGATGCACCGGACACACCGGACGCGCCGGGGCTCGCCGAACGGAGCGCGCAGCCCGCGGAAGCAGCGCGCGAGCCGAAGGCATCCGGGCTGCCCTTTGAGGCCGCTGTGCTACGGGAGGCGGGATTGCTCTCCCCGGCGTATGAAGGCTTCAAGCTGGCGCGCGAATACCGCTACATCAAGCGCGCTCTGATTGCACGGGCACTCGGCCGCGGCGCTAGCAAGGCGCCAAACGGCTACCTCGTCATGATCGCGAGCGCCGTATCGAGCGAGGGCAAGAGCTTTACGGCGGTCAATCTGGCGCTGAGCCTATCGTTGGAGAAGGACCTGCGCGTGCTGCTCGTCGACGCCGATGTCGCCAGGCCGCACATCAGCCGCGTGCTGGGTCTCGCAGAGGCGCCGGGCTTGCTCGACGTGCTGCGTGATCCGCAGCTCAGCGTGGACCGCGTCATTCTGCAGACCAACATTGCGACGCTGTCGTTTCTTCCGGCGGGCAAGCCGTCGGCCGAGGCAACGGAGCTGCTGGCCAGCCGCCGCATGCAGCAGGTCGCGGCCGCTCTCAGCGAGCACGACAGTCAGCGTATCGTGCTGTTTGATTCGCCGCCGCTGCTGCAGAGCAATGAATCGCATGCGCTGACGCAAATCGCCGGACAGATCATCGTCGTGGTTCGCGCAGGGTCCACGCCGCAGCACGTATTACTCGATGCGCTCGAGGTGCTGAAGAACCATCCTGCGGTGGCGCTGGTACTCAATCAAAGCATGCAGCCTGCGGCCTCACCCTATTACTATTACGGCCACGGGAGCGAGCGCAGTCAGAGCCCGTAGACGGCTGCACCAAGACAGGGAGAAGCCGGCCGCGGCCAGGCCGCGAGCGCGGCACGATAATGAAACACGCCGTACGATGTCTCCTGTGCACCCTCATCATGCTCGGCGCGGCCGCCAGCGTACGGGCACAGAACGCCGGTGACACGACGGCGCCCGAACCGCTTGCGGGCATGGCTGCGCCCAGCGGGCCGCAGGCGCAAAACAGCGCGGCGGGCGCGCTGCGCACGCCGCAGTATGTCGACCTGCTCGCGGGTTTGGGATACACGAGCGACGCTTTCCTTACGCCGAATCACCCCGTGGCCGATGGCATTGCGCTGGCGGGCCTCGGGATGGATTACATCCATCAGGGGCCCGAGCTGGATCTCGATGCACTCGGCGACGTCGAGCGGCTCGAGTATTTTAAGAACTCTTCCCTCAGCACCTTCTACGGGGAGTTCAACGGCAGCGCCATTTGGGGTCATCCGACGGAGTTGTTCCAGTGGCTGCTGAGCGACAGCTTCGGCGAGGGGATGCTCAATCCGCTGCTCGCTCCGATTCCGCAATATCTGCAGACAGTCAACTATGCAACGACCGGACCTTACCTCAATTTCAATTTCGGCACGTCCGAGCGCCTGACCCTCTTTGGTCTGTATTCGCGCACCACGTTTGAGCGCTCGCCGCTCGACTCGCAGGGCTACGAAGGCGGTGCCGCCTTCCGTCATGCGTTCTCCAGCCTCTCGAGCTTTTCGCTGCAGGCGACGGACCAGCGTATCGACTTCCTCGACAGCGCCGTGGCGCAGAGCTTTCCGGGCGCCGCGCACGGCTACGATATTCAGGCCGCCTGGGCGAATTACGCCGCAACTTTCGGACGCACCGATTTCTCCGCGAGTGGCGGCTACAACACGGAGGATTACGGAGGGAAGCAGCGCGGCACACCGCTCGCGAACCTGCGGTTGAGTCGGCAGGTCTCGCCCTTCTCAACGCTGTTCTTCGAGGGCAGCACCGGCTATTCGACTCCCGGCAGCTCGCTCGCATCTCCGAGCAGCACCTTGGCTGCCGCAGGCGCACAGTCGATCGTCGAGACGGGGACCGGCGTGCTGGCCGGCACGGCGGAGGCTGCGCCGTTCGACCGAAGCTCGGTGAGCCTCGGCTGGAGGTTCGGCGGCAGCCGCACGACGCTCGCTCTGATCGGCACGGGTAGTGCGGAGCACTACGTGCAGCAGTCGACGTTTGATGAAACAAGCGCGATGGCAAGCGTGTCGGCGAGGCGCGAGCTTGCTCCGATGCTGTCGGTGCAGCTCGTGTGGGCCCAGGTGTATGCGCACTACTCGCACATCGATGCTGACACCCGTACCAACACGGCTCAGCTGTCCCTCTCGAGGCAGTTCCGCAAGGCGACTCTATCGGCCTACGCTCAGTGGCTGCACCAGCGTTCCACCGCGGAGACCTCGACGACTCCCGTGAGCTCGTTTGACGACGAGCGCGTGGGCCTGGAACTGAGCTATGACCTGATCGGTCACCGCGCTCCGGGACAGGGCCCGATGCCCGGCGGGCAACTCTGAACTGCAAGGGGGCAGCTGCCCGCGGGGGACGATGACTACATGGTTGCGGTCAACCCTCTGATGTCCGAGTCCCGGCCCGTCACTCGCGTCCACATGTGGAGTGCCGAGGAGTTTGCAGCGGCGAAGGCGACGTGGGACGACCTCGTCGCACGCTCGGACGCCGATCCCCTCTTCATGTCCTGGGATTGGCAATGGCGCTGGTGGAAGCACGATCAGGCCGTGCTCGACGCAACGCTCAGGCTCGTTGGCGTATACGAGGGCGATCGGCTTTTGGGACTCGCACCATTCTATTCGCATGCTGTAGTCAGCCGTGGCATGCTGCGCGCGCGGCGGCTGGAGCTGATCGGTATGGCCTGGCGTGATCCGCGCGCGATCTTCTCCGAATACCTGGATATCATCGCTGACAGAGAGTATCGCGCTGAGGTCGTCGCCGCTATCGGGCGGTGGCTCGCTGCACAGCCATTCTGGGATGATCTCGCGCTGTGCTGTTGCAAACGGGGAAGTGTCGCCTCGCAGCTCGTGGTAGAGCAGCTGGCCCGATGGACCTATATCCGCGAGGTGGATCCCATGGAGGGATGGTGTGCGCACCTGCATTCATCATTCGAGGATTATCTGAGAGCTCTCCGCCCCTCGGTCCGTCGCAGGCTGTTCAATCATCGACGGAAACTGGCAGAGCCGCAGGTCGTGTACTCCAGTGCTGAGGACCTGGCGGACTCGTTCAGGACGCTATGGTCACTTTCCGGTGTCAGATGGGGCAGGTCGCCTCCGGCCCATGTGTGCAATTTCCACATCGATATCGCCAGCGAGTTGGCACGCCGCGGAGAATTGCGACTCAGCCGGCTCCGCACGGTGAACGGCACCCGCTCGGTCCTGTACAACGTGCAGAGGGCCGGGACCGTCTACTACGTGCAGTCGGCTTTTAACCCTGCGGGCGCACAAGGGCTCTCCCTCGGCTATCTGCACTTCGGGTACGCGATCGAAGCCGCGTGTAGCGAGGGGGCAAAGCGCTTTGATTTCCTGGCAGGGCGCGGCCTGCATCGAGACTACAAGAGGGATTTCATGACCGATGTCGTTCCGATGGTCAGCTATCATGTCGTGCGTCGAGCTTTCGCACGCGGACTCTACGCAGCGTATCAACTGTTTTGTAAGCTCCGGAACGCAGCAACGCTGACATAGTGGGGGTACCGTCCGATGTCGGCCGCAACCGAGGTCACGCGAATCGTGCGCGACGTTAGGCACGAGTCTTTGGCGGCCGCAGGGCAAACAGCGCCCTGTATGGTGAAGCCTCTCGTGCCCTCTGATCGCGAACGCTG
The DNA here is from genome assembly GCA_030040525.1 of Gammaproteobacteria bacterium. GTDB lineage: Bacteria > Pseudomonadota > Gammaproteobacteria > Steroidobacterales > Steroidobacteraceae > 13-2-20CM-66-19. The sequence continues at coordinate 4,615 of JASHTN010000009.1, forward strand.
GAACGGCTACGTTCACGATCATCCTGATGCGACATTTTTCCATCTGGCCGAATGGGAGACCGTGCTGGTCAAGGCGTTCGGTCATCGCAGCCGTTATCTCTATGCCCAATCCAACGGGCGCATCATCGGTGTTCTGCCGCTCATTGAGGTGAGGAGTCCGTTCTTCGGCCATGCGCTCATCTCGACACCGTTCTGCGTATACGGTGGGATCATTGCCGACGGGGAAAACGGGCATCGGGCGCTCGAGCGGGCCGCGTGCGACTTGGGGCGGCAGCTGGGTGTTGATTACATCGAGATGCGCAACCGCAAGCCGCGGCACCCCGGCTGGCTCGCGAAGGATTTGTACGTGACCTTTCGCCGGCGGATCGACGCCGATGCGGAGCGTAACCTGCTGGCCATTCCCCGCAAGCAGCGTGCCATGGTGCGCAAGGGGCTGCAGAAGCAACTGAAGGTGCAAATCGACCCCGGTATCGATCGAGTCTACGACATTTATTCAGAGAGCCTGCGCAATCTCGGCACGCCGGTGTTCTCGCGCGCTTACATGGCGCTGCTCACGCATGCCTTCGGAGAGCAGTGCGAAATCCTCACCGTCATTCACGAGGGGGTGCCGGTCGCGAGCGTGCTCAGCTTCTACTTCCGCGAGGAGGTCCTTCCTTACTACGGAGGAGGGACTACTGCGGCGCGTAGTGTTGCCGGCAACGACTTCATGTACTGGCAAGTCATGGAGCGCGCTCGTGAGCGCGGTGCCGTGATCTTCGATTTTGGACGCAGCAAGCGGGGGACCGGCTCGTTTGACTTCAAGACGCACTGGGGTTTTGAGCCCGAGCCGCTGCAGTACGAGTATTTTCTGGTGAAAGCCAGAGAGATTCCGAACCTCAGCCCGACCAATGCGAAATACGCCCGTCTCGTCGAGGCATGGCGCCGCCTGCCAGTACCCTTGACGCGTCTCATTGGGCCCCCGATCGCGAAATATCTCGGCTGAGCAGAAATCCGCATGAAGGTCCTGTTCCTCTGTCACCGCGTGCCCTTCCCACCCGCAAGCGGGAGCAAGGTGCGCGCTTTCCAGATGATCCGGCACCTGTCGGCGCAGGGACACGCGGTGACGGTCGCTTCCCTGGCACACAGTGCCGAGGAGGCAGAGGGAGCACAAGGGCTCGCGGACTACTGCTCGCAGAGGATGATCGAGACGGTCGGCGCGATGGTCGCGCGGGTACGAATGGTTGGTCGGGTACCCACAGCGATCCCCTCCAGCTTCGGCTACTTCGCCTCACCGCGTCTCGCACGACGAGTAAGGAGCGCGCTCGAGACAGGCCTCTACGAGCTCGTCATGGTGCATAGCTCCTCAATGGCGCCCTACGCGCTTGGAGCGCCCGCCGCGTCCCTCCGCATACTCGATTTCTGCGACATGGATTCGCAGAAGTGGCGTGAATACGGCCAGCACAAGCCGTTCCCGTGGTCGTTGGGGTATCGATTCGAGGCCGGCAAGCTCGAACGCACCGAAATCCGGCTCGCGCGGCAATTCGACCTCTGTACGTGCGCGACCCCTGCGGAGCTGCAGGCGCTGCGGCAGCTCGCACCCGATGCGAGCAGCGCTTGGTTTCCCAATGGCGTGGACAGCGCTCTGTTCCAGCCGGCGGATAGCTACGATCCGCATCTCATCGCCTTCATGGGACGCATGGATTACTACCCAAACCAGCTGGCGGTCGTGGCCTTCTGTCGTGAGGTGCTGCCGCGGCTCCAATGCCGGCGGCCGGCGTTGCGATTCGAGGTGATCGGCGCCAACCCGCCCCGGTCGATTCGCGACCTCGCTCAGCTACGTGGCGTGAGCGTGACCGGATCGGTCGCCGACGTGAGACCGTATGTGAGGCGGGCGGCACTCAGCGTGGCTCCCCTCAGCATCGCGCGCGGCACGCAGAACAAGGTGCTGGAGTCCATGGCAATGGGCGTGCCGGTGGTCTGCAGTCCCATAGTGAGCAAGGGGGTCGATGCAGTACCAGGCGAGCATCTTCTGTGCGCCTCGAGCACCGAGGAGTACGTGGCGCTGATCGAGCAAGTGCTGGAGTCGCCGGTTCTGCGACGCAAGCTTGCTTTGGCCGGACGCAATCGCGTGCTGACGCATCATTCCTGGACAGGTGCGATGGCACGCCTCGATGAGGCGATCGGCGCAGCCCTGGAGCGGCGCGCGCACCCGCGCATGACCGCAGCAGCATGAGCCTGCGGATCCTTCACGTTCTCGATCACTCGGTGCCGCTGCAGAGCGGCTATGCGTTTCGCACCCTGTCGATTCTCAAGGAGCAGCGGGCGATCGGGTGGGAGACATTCCAGCTGACGACGCCGAAACACTATGCTCCCGGTCCCTTGGATGAAGAGGTCGGGGGTGTGCGCTTCTTCCGGACCCCTCGACCACCTGCCGTCATCGCACGGGCGCCCCTGATCAAGCAGGCCGCGGTGGTTTTGGCGACCGCACGACGTCTCGAGGAGCTCATTCCGCGCCTGCAGCCGGACATCGTTCATGCCCATTCCCCGGCGCTCAACGGTATCGCCGCGCTGCGTGCTGCGCGCCAACGTGGCATTCCGGTTGTCTACGAGATGCGTGCGCCCTGGGAGGATGCGGCGGTCGATCACGGCACGACGCGGCAGGGGAGCCTGCGGTATCAACTGTCACGTCGGCTCGAAACATATGTGCTGCAGCGCGTGGACGCGGTGACCACGATTTGCGAGGGACTCGCCGCAGAGATCCGGTCGCGTGGCATCCCTCCGGAGCGCATCACGGTGATTCCGAATGCCGTGGACGTCGAAGACTTCCAGGTGATCGAGCGGGCGGATGTCGAACTGAGCGAGAGGCTCGGTCTCGGATCGGGGCCGGTGCTGGGCTTCATAGGTTCGCTCTACGGATACGAGGGACTCGATTTTCTGATCCGGGCCTTGCCCAGCATCGTGGCCGTTCACCCCGGTACGCAGGTCATTCTGCTAGGCGGCGGGCCAGCGGAGGCGTTCCTCAGGAGGCTTGCTTCAGAGCTCGATGTGCATCGGCGTGTCCACTTCGTCGGTCGCGTGCCGCACGAGGACGTGCGGCGGTACTACTCCATCATCGACCTGCTCGTCTATGCACGCGTCTCGATCCGTCTCACCGAGATCGTGACGCCGCTCAAGCCGCTCGAGGCGATGGCGCTCGGCCGACTCTACATCGCGTCCAACGTTGGCGGGCACCGGGAGGTTGTTCCGCGAGCGCTACAGCCGTACCTCTTCAGACCTGGGGATCCGGCCGCGCTCGCGCGTGCCGCTTTGGAGTTGCTGGCCGCTCGTGATCGCTGGCCGATGCTTGCGGCAGCGGGGCGTAGTTATGTGGCTGAGCAGCGCAGTTGGCGGCGCTCCGTGGCCCGATACGCCCAGGTGTACGAGACTCGTCTGCCGCAAGGCGCTGTGGCGTGAGCTCCCCGGTCTGCCAACTCGGTGCCCGCGATCCTCGGCCGCTCGTCGCGCACGTGGTCTTCCGCTTCGACTACGGAGGCCTCGAGAACGGCGTCGCGAACCTCATCAACGGGCTGCACGCGGATTCGTTCAGACACGCCGTGGTGGCGCTCACGACGGCAGACGGTCTTCGCGGCCGTATCGCAAGGCCGGACGTGGGCTTCCATTCGCTGCACAAGCGGCCGGGGAAGGATCCCGGCGCTTATCT
>JASHTN010000108.1 GCA_030040525.1 Gammaproteobacteria bacterium
TACTGCCCGCCCACCTGATAGAGCGCCTGCGTGATCTGCCCGAGCGAGCAGACCTTGACGGATTCCATCAGCTCGGCGAACACGTTGCCGCCGCTTGCGGCGGTCTGCTGCAGGACGGCGAGCGCCGCCGCCGCGCGCGGCGCGTTGCGCGCCTGAAAGGCGCGCACCGCTGCGACCTGGTCCTGCTTCTCCTGCTCGGTCGAGCGGCTGAGCGCGGCAGCCCTGATCTCCCCGGCATTGTCGCCGTCCGCGAGGAAGGTATTCACTCCGACGATCGGCAGCGAGCCGTCGTGCTTGCGCGTCTCGTAGTACAGCGACTCCTCCTGGATCTTGCCGCGCTGGTACATGGTCTCCATCGCTCCGAGCACCCCGCCGCGCTCGGCGAGCGCCTCGAACTCCTTGTAGACCGCCTCCTCCACCAGATCGGTGAGGTAGTCGATCGCGAACGATCCCTGCCAGGGATTCTGGATCCTGTTGAGCCCGAGCTCGCGATTGATCACCAGCTGGATCGCCACGGCGCGCCGCACGCTCTCCTCGGTGGGCGTGGTGAGCGCCTCGTCGTAGGCGTTGGTGTGCAGGCTGTTGCAGTTGTCGAACAGCGCGTACAGCGCCTGCAGCGTGGTGCGGATGTCGTTGAAGGAGATCTCGCGGGCATGCAGGCTCCGTCCTGAGGTCTGCACGTGGTACTTGAGCATCTGGCTGCGCGCGCCGCCCTCGTAGCGCTCGCGCATGGCGCGCGCCCAGATGCGGCGCGCCACACGCCCGATCACCGCGTACTCCGGATCCATGCCGTTGGAGAAAAAGAACGACAGGTTGGGCGCGAACTCGTCGATCTTCATGCCCCGCGCCAGGTAGTACTCGACGATCGTGAAGCCGTTCGCGAGCGTGAAAGCGAGCTGGCTGATCGGATTCGCGCCGGCCTCGGCAATGTGGTAGCCGGAGATCGACACCGAGTAGAAGTTGCGCACCCGCTGGTCGATGAAGTATTGCTGCACGTCGCCCATCATGCGCAGCGCGAACTCGGTGGAGAAGATACAGGTGTTCTGTGCCTGGTCCTCCTTGAGGATGTCCGCCTGCACCGTGCCGCGCACCGCCTGCAGGGCCTGCTGCCGGATGCGCTCGTAGAGCTCGCGCTCGAGGAGCTGATCGCCGCTCACCCCGAGCAGTGCGAGTCCGGAGCCGTCGTGACCCGCAGGTAACGCTCCCTTGTAAGCGGGCGGCGCCAGGCCGCGCGCGCGTGCTTGCGCGTGCAGTGCCGCGATGCGCCGCTCGGCCTCGGCCCATCGCCCCGCGGATCTCAGGTGGCGCTCGACCTGCTGGTCGATCGCGGTGTTCATGAACATCGCGAGCAGCATCGGCGCCGGACCGTTGATCGTCATGGACACCGAGGTCGAGGGTGCGCACAGGTCGAAGCCCGAATAGAGCTTCTTCATGTCGTCGAGCGTCGCGATCGAGACGCCGGAGTTGCCGGTGCGGCCGTAGATGTCCGGCCGCGTGTCGGGATCCTCGCCGTAGAGCGTGGTGGAGTCGAAAGCGGTCGAGAGCCGCGGACCGTGCCCGTGCGCGAGGTAATGGAAGCGGCGGTTGGTGCGCTCGGGGCCGCCTTCGCCGGCAAACATGCGCGTCGGGTCCTCTTCCTCGCGGCGGTAGGGGTAGACGCCGCCGGTATACGGGTAGTGACCCGGCAGGTTCTCCGCGAGGATGAAGTGCAGCACCTCGCCCCAGTCGCGGAACTGCGGCACCGCCAGCTTCGGCACCGCCGAGTGCGCCAGGCTCTCGGTATAGTTCTCGCCCTTCACGAGGCGGTCGCGCACCTGGTATGAGTAAGTCGCAGCCGTCGCGGCGCGCACCCGCTCGGGCCAGGCCTTGAGCTCCGACACCGCCTCGGCGCCGATCTCATCCAGCGCCTGGGTGTAGGCGGCGCGCAGCTCGCGGCGGGTACCGTCCGCCGACTTCTCGGCGAGCGCCTCGGGCGCGTAACGCTCGAGCGGCGCCGGCAGCGGCGCATCCTTGAGTGCCTTGAGCGACTCATACAGCCCGAACGCGCGCCGGGCCGCCTCCGACTGCGCCTCGAGGCGCGCGCGGGCGGTGCGTCCGGAGTGTGCGATCTCCGCCAGATAGCGCGTGCGCGCGCCGGGGATCAGCGGCGCGCGCCTGCTGAGCTTGGTCGGCCCGGGGTCGGTGACCTGCCAGCGCCGCGTGCCGATGTGCGCGGCATCGAGGGCGGCGGCCAGCGCGGCGAACAGGCGGTTGACGCCCGGATCGTTGAAGCGGCTGGCCACGGTCGCGAACACCGGCAGCGCGGTGTCGGCGAGCTGAGCCCGGTCGGGATGGTTGCGGCGCCACTGCTTGCGCACGTCGCGCAGGCTGTCCTCGGCGCCGCGCTTCTCGGCCTTGTTGAGCACGATGAAGTCCGCGTAGTCGAGCATGTCGATCTTCTCGAGCTGGCTGGCAGCGCCGTACTCGCTGGTCATGACGTACAGCGACAGGTCCGTGAGGTCGACGATCTCGCTGTCGGACTGACCGATGCCGGCGGTCTCGACGATCACCAGGTCGAAGCCGCAGGCCTTATAGAGCGCGATGACGTCCTTGAGCACCGCCGCGGTGGCGAGATGCGCGCGGCGCGTCGCGAGGGAGCGCATGAAGATATTGTCCGAGGACAGACTGTTCATGCGGATGCGGTCGCCGAGCAGCGCCCCGCCGCTTCTGCGGCGTGTCGGGTCCATCGCCACCACGGCGAACTGCGCCTCGGGGAAGTGGCGCACGAGCCGCGCCAGCAGCTCGTCCGTGAGGCTCGACTTGCCGGCGCCGCCGGTGCCCGTGATGCCGACCACCGGCACCTTGTGGCGCGAGCGCGCCAGCGCGCGCTGCAGCTGCTCGGCTTGGGGCTCCTCGCCCGCTCCCTCGAGCACCGAGATCGAGCGCGCCACCAGCCCGTGGTCGCGCGCATTGAGCGGCCGCAGCTCGTATGGCGGCTTAGCCGCACTCGCGACGCGTGCAAACACGTCGTCCATCATGCCGGCGAGCCCGAGACGCCGGCCGTCCTCGGGGGTGTAGATCTTCTCGATGCCGTGGCGCTCGAGCGCCGCGATTTCGTCCGGCGCGATCGTGCCGCCGCCGCCGACCACCACGCGGATGTGGCCGTAGCCGCGCTCGCGCAGCATGTCGGCCATGTAGGTGAAGTATTCGTTGTGTCCGCCCTGGTAGGAGCTGACCGCAATCGCGTCGACGTCCTCCTGGATCGCCGCGCGCACGATGTCGGCGACGCTGCGGTTGTGCCCGAGATGCACGACCTCCGCGCCGCGCGCCTGCAGCAGGCGCCGGATCATGTTGATTGCGGCGTCGTGACCGTCGAACAGCGAGGCGGCGGAGACGAAGCGCAGCGGCGCGCGCGCCGCGGCCGGCGCGCTGCCCGGCGTCGCCGCCAGACCCGGCACAGGGGCGTTCACGTGATGCGCCTCGGTGGCACTCGCTTACTCCCGCATGCTGCGCCGCGGCGCGACCTCTTTACCCGCGGGTAGGATGACTACCCAAGAGTATGATTGAGGCTTTGTCGCCCGGTCAACGGCCGTCACAGCACCGCCGCGCCGGCAGCGCCGCTATAATACTCCGCATACCCATGAACCGCCGCCGCGTCGGCCCGCCCGGGGCGGGCAAACAAGCTGCCGCCTCCAGCTCGCCCTGGCGGACGAGCCGCGAGCGCCGCCACGACCGCGCCGTCAAGCGTGAGGCGGTGATCCGCGCCGCCGCCCAGGCCTTCAACGAGAAGGGCTACCACAACACTTCCCTCGACGACATCGCCGCGCGGCTCGAGGTCACGAAGCCGACGGTGTACTACTACGTGTCCAACAAGGAGCAGCTGCTGTTCCAGTGCTTCGTTGCCGGGGTCGAGCAGATCCGCGCGGCGTTCCGCCAGGTGCGCGAGCTGCGCGCGCCGGGGCGCGCGCGGCTGAATGCGGTGCTGCGCCACTACGGCGAGGCCGTGGCGTCCGAGTTCGGCTGGTGCATGGTGCGCGCCGAGGATCAGGACCTGTCCCCGGCCATGAGCCGGCATATCAAGGCGCTCAAGTCCGAGATCGACCAGGGCATCCGGCGGCTGATCCGCGAAGGCATCCAGGACGGCTCGATCGCGCCCTGTGACCCGAAGATGACGGCGTTTGCGCTCGCCGGGGCGCTCAACTGGATCGCACACTGGTATCGTGGCAACCAGTCCATGACGGGCGCGGCGATCGCTGCGGCGTTCGTCACCATATTCGAGAGCGGCTTGCGGCCGCGCGGCAGCGCCCTCAAGGTCGCCGCCGGCGTGCGCACGCGGCGCGGGATGCGGGCCTGACGGTCCGCTCGGGCAGATCAATCAGCGAAGCGAGGCTCAGTATGTCCAGCCCAGATGCGGTCATCGTCTCAGCCAAGCGCACCCCGATCGGTGCGTTCCTCGGCGCCCTGGCGCCGCTCACCGCGGTGCAGCTCGGCAGCGCCGCGATCAAGGCGGCGGTCGAAGCCGCCGGCGTCGGCGCGGGCGATGTCCAGGAGGTCATCATGGGGTGCGTGCTCCCCGCGGGCCTCGGGCAGGCGCCGGCGCGCCAGGCGGCGGTAGCGGCGGGGATCCCGCTCGGCGTACCCGCCACCACCGTCAACAAGATGTGCGGCTCGGGACTCAAGGCCGTGATGCTGGCCGCGGACCAGATCCGCGCGGGAACGGCCGGCGTCGTGATCGCCGGCGGACTCGAGTCGATGAGTAACGCGCCGTACCTCCTGCCCAAGGCGCGCAGCGGCTACCGCATGGGTCACGGCGAAGTGATCGATCACATGCTGCGCGACGGGCTGCAGAGTCCGTTCGACGGCAAGTCGATGGGCTGCTTCGCCGA
>JASHTN010000109.1 GCA_030040525.1 Gammaproteobacteria bacterium
GCCGTAGATGACGATGCCGTCGTGAGCGGTGAGTGCCGCGTAGTCGCCGTGGTGCCACACGCCCGGGAAGCGCTCGAAGTAGGCGGCGCGGTAGCGGCTGCCGTCCGGGTCGTTCCAGAAGCCGAGTGGCATCGACGGGAACGGCGCCGTGCACACCAGCTCGCCGCGCTCGCCGCGCAGCGCTCGGCCGGCATCGTCGAAGATCTCGACGCGCATGCCGAGTCCGCGGCACTGAATCTCGCCGCGGTGCACCGGCAGGATCGGGCAGCCGAGCGCGAAGCACGACACGATGTCGGTGCCCCCGGAGATCGAGGCCAGCTGCACGTCGGACTTTACCGCACGGTACACGTAGTCGAATCCGTCGGGCAGGAGCGGCGAGCCGGTCGAGAGCACCGTGCGCAGACTCGCGAGGTCGACCGACTCCACCGGCACGAACGAGCTCTTCTCGAGGGAGGTGAGGTACTTGGCGCTGGTGCCGAAGATCGTGAGGCGCTCCTCCTGCGCCAGCTCCCAGAGCGCGCCCGGGTGCGGATGAAACGGGCTGCCGTCGTAGAGCACCAGGGTGGCGCCGGTCGCGAGTCCGCTCATCAGCCAGTTCCACATCATCCAGCCGCAGGTAGTGAAGTAGAACAGCCGATCGTCGCGCGTCAGGTCGGTGTGCAGCAGGTGCTCCTTCTGATGCTGCAGCAGCGTGCCGCCGGCGCCGTGCACGATGCACTTAGGCACGCCGGTGGTGCCCGAGGAGTAGAGGATGTAAAGCGGGTGATTGAAGGGCAGCTTCACGAAGTCGAGGCCCCGGCCGCGTGCGCCGAAGCGCTCCCAGGGGCTGGCGCGCGCCGCCGCGGCCCCAAGCCTGGCGAGCTGCGGCTGCGCATCCGTGTAGCCGATCACCACCACGCGCGCCACGCCGGGGAGCTGCTCCAGGACCTCGGCCATGGGCGCGAGCGAGTCGAGCTTCCTGCCGGCGTAGAAATAGCCGTCGGCGGTGAACAGCACTTTGGGTGCGATCTGGCCGAAGCGGTCGAGCACGCCGTGCGCACCGAAGTCCGGCGAGCAGGACGACCAGGTGGCGCCGAGACTGGCGGTCGCGAGCATGGCAATCGTCGTCTCCGGCAGGTTCGGCAGGAAGCCGGCGACGCGATCACCGGGGCCGACATCCGCGCTGCGCAAGCCGTCGGCGATGCGCGCGACCTCGGCGCGCAGCTCGCGGTAGGAAAGCGCACGCCGCGCGCCGCGCTCGTTGCGAAACACGAGCGCCGGGCGCTCGTCGTCGAACCTGAGCAGATTGGCGGCGAAGTTCAGCTGCGCCTGCGGAAAGAAGCGCGCGCCCGGCGTGCGCTCGGGATGCTCGAGCGCAGGTCCCGAGCCCCAGTCGGCGCGCACGTCCGCAAAGCGCGCCAGCTCGGTCCAGAAGTCCGCGGGCCGCTCGATCGACCAGGCGTAGAGCCCGGCATAGTCGCGCAGCGCCAGCCCCCGGCGGGCGTTCACGCAGTGCATGAAGCGCGTCAGGTTGCTGTTTGCAACCCGTGCCGGGGAGGGCCGCCAGATTTCGGACATGGGCGCAGACGCTCGGATGTCGGTCGCCAATCCTACAACGACTGGTAGTTTGGTCCCGAGCCGCCTTCGGGCGTCGTCCAGGTGATGATCTGGTACGGATCCTTGATGTCGCAGGCCTTGCAGTGCACGCAGTTCGCGGCGTTGATCTGCAGGCGCCGCCCGCCGTGGCCGTCGTCGACCATCTCATAGACGTTCGCCGGGCAGAAGCGCTCGCAGGGATTGCCGTATTCGCGCGCGCAGCGGTCGAGGCAGATGCCGGTGTCGGCCACCTTGAGGTGCACCGGCTGGCGCTCCTCGTGCGCGTTGCCGGCGAAGAACACGAACGACACGCGATCACGCGGCGGCAGCGTGCGCTCCACCCAGTGACGCTCGGGCGAGGCGAACTCATCGAGCTTCTCGAGGCGCGACCAGTCGGCGCTGTTCCTGAGCGTCCACGGCGACACCCCGCAGGTGACGGTCTCCCACGCGGCGTTGAGCAGCCCGGGCCACAGGCCGCGCTTGAACGCCGGCTTGAAGTTGCGCACGCGCCGCAGCTCGCGACCGCCCACCGAGGCGCGCCAGCGCGCGTCGAAGCCCGCCGGGCTGCCGGTCTCCGCGATGTGCTCCCCGGCGAGCGTCCCGGAGCGGATCGCCTGATGCACGCCCTTGATCTTGGCGAAGTTGAGGGTCCCGCCGGCATCCCCGGCGAGCAGCGCCCCGGGCATCTCGAGGGTCGGGGTCGACTGCCAGCCGCCGGCCGCGATGGTGCGCGCGCCGGCCGAGAGGATCTCCCCGCCCTCGAGCAGCGGCTTGACGCTCGGATGGTTCTTGTACTGCTGGAAGGCTTCGAACGGCTGCAGGCGTGGATCGCGGTAGTCGAGCCCGACGATGTAGCCGACGTAGAGGCGGTCCTTGTCGAGGTGATAGAGGAAACTGCCGGCATAGGTGCGCGAATCCGCCGGCCAGCCGAGCCCGTGCTCGATGCGCCCCGGGCGTACGCGTCCTGCGGGCAGCTGCCACAGCTCCTTGAATCCGAGGGCGAAGGTCTGCGGGCAGTGGCCGCGGGCCAGATCGAATCTGGCGATCAGCTGCCTGGAGATCGAGCCGCGGCAGCCCTCCGCGAGCACGGTGACCGGGGCTTGAATCTCGACGCCGGCGGTGAAGTTGGGTCCGGGATTGCCGTTCCTGTCGAGCCCCATGTCGCCGATCTGTACGCCCTTGACGCCGCCGGCTGCATCGAAGAGCGGCGCAGCCGCAGCGAATCCCGGGAAGACCTCCACGCCGAGGCTCTCTGCCTTCTGCGCGAGCCACGGCGTCAGCTGCCCGAGCGAGACGATGTAATTGCCATGGTTGTTGAAGGGCGTCGAGTAGGTGAGGGCGTGTGGCAGGAGCTTCACCGCGAAGTCCGGCACCGGCTTCCAGGAGCCCCGCGGGGTCAGGATGCGAAAGTCGTCCTCGGTCGCCGGCACCTTCATGCCGGGGTACTCGCGCGGCCACTCGGGCAGCAGCTGCTCGAGCGGCCCGGGCTCGAGCACCGCCCCCGAGAGCGAGTGCGCGCCGATGGCCGCGGCCTTCTCCAGCACGCAGACACTCAGCGCGGGCTTGAGCTGCTTCAGGCGGATCGCGCAGGCGAGTCCCGCGGGCCCGGCGCCCACGATCACGAC
>JASHTN010000110.1 GCA_030040525.1 Gammaproteobacteria bacterium
GAACACGTCGGCGCTGCGCTGGTACACCTGCAGCGACAGCCGGCCGCCGGCCACGTACAGCTGGAAGAACGCATGACACGGCATGAGGCGCATGCGCTCGAGCTCGCCGACGTTCCAGGCGCTCACCAGGATGCGGCGCGAGTCGGGCGCGGTGCGCAGCAGCTCGACGGCCTGCGCGATCTGGTCGATGGTGCGGCCGGCCCCTGCGCCCCAGGCGCGCCACTGCCGGCCGTAGACGGGCCCGAGCTCGCCCTGCGTGTCCGCCCACTCGTCCCAGATGCTGACGCCGTGCTCGTGCAGCCAGGCGACGTTGGTGTCGCCGCGCAGGAACCACAGCAGCTCGTAGATCACCGAGCGCAGGTGGATCTTCTTGGTCGTGACCAGCGGAAAGCCGGCCGCCAGGTCGAAGCGCAGCTGCTCGCCGAACAGCGACAGCGTGCCGGTGCCGGTGCGGTCGGACTTGCGCATCCCGCTCGAGCGGACGCGCCGCATGAGATCGAGATACTGCTTCATGCCGCCGTGCCGGGGTTGGCCACGCCGGCGTAATTGCCGGACGCTGCGCGCCTGCGGTAGGCCCAGCCAAGCAGCGCCGCGCCGATCAGGATCATCGGCACGGAGAGCACCTGGCCCTCGGTGAGCCAGCCGCCGGCGAGATAGCCGATGTGCTCATCCGGCACGCGCACGAACTCCACGAGCGAGCGCGCGATGCCGTAGAGCAGCAGAAACAGGCCCGAGGCCGCCCAGCGGGGCCGCGGCTGCGCCGTGTACCACCAGACCACCGCGAGCAGCGCCAGACCTTCGAGTCCCGCCTCGTAGAGCTGCGAGGGGTGGCGCACCTGGCCGTTGACGAGGAATCCCCAGGGCACGGTCGTCACCTTGCCCCACAGCTCGCCGTTGATGAAGTTGCCGATGCGGCCGAAGAACAGGCCGAGCGCCGGCAGCGGCGCGGTGAAGTCGTAGACGTCGGCGACCCGCCGCCCGCGCCGCCAGGCGAAAATCGCCAGGGCGATCGCGACGCCGAGCAGGCCGCCGTGGAAGGACATGCCGCCCTCCCAGATCTTGAGCGGATACCACGGATCCAGCGCCCAGAACTTCAGCCCGTAGAACACCACGTAGCCGATGCGGCCGCCGAGGATGACGCCCAGCATGCCGAAGAAGATCAGGTCGTCGACGTCGTTCGCCGTCCAGGTGGAGCGCGGGCGCGCCGCGCGCCGCCGCGCCAGCCACCAGGCCGCCGCGAATCCCAGCAGGTACATGATGCCGTACCAGTGCACCTTCACCGGGCCGGCTGAGAACGCGATCGGATTGAAGCCGGGATACTTGAGCATGAGGCGCGTTAGTTTAGCCGGTCTCGCGTGTCACGCGGCAGAACAGCGCCTTCAGATAGCGTGTCTCGGCAATCGCCGGATGCACCGGATGATCGGGCGACTGGCCGGCGGACTCCAGGATCTGCACGCAGCGTCCAGTGTGCCGCGCCGCGGCCTGCACCGCGGCGACGAGCTCCTCGGCCGCCAGGTGGTACGAGCACGAGCACGACACCAGCAGCCCTTCCGCCTCGAGCAGCGCGAGCGCGAGCTGATTCAACTTGCGGTAGGCGGCCTGGCCCTTTGGTGAGTCCTTCTTGCGCTTGATGAACGCCGGCGGATCGAGGATCACGACGTCGAAGCGCTCGCCCTGCCCGCCGAGGGCCTTGAGCGCATCGAAGGCATCGGCCCGCAGCGGCTCGATGCCGAAGCCGTTGCGCGCGGCGTTCGCCCCGGCGAAGTCGAGCGCCGCCTGCGAGGCATCGACGCAGAGCGCGTGCGCCGCTCCCTGGCGGAGCGCGGTGATCCCCCAGGCGCCGACATAGGAGCACACATCCAGCACCCGCGCGCCGCGTGTCAGATAGCGCCCGAGGCGCGCGCGATTCGCGCTCTGGTCGTAGTACCAGCCGGTTTTCTGGCCCGCGGCGAGCGGTGCGCTGAAGCTGAGGTCCCCTTCCAGCACCTGCACCTCGGGCGGCACCTCGCCGAACGCCACCTCCGTGCCCTGCGGCAGATGCTCGAGCTCGCGCGCCGCCGAATCGTTCTTCCAGAAGAATGCCGCGGGGTCGAGCACCGCGCGCACCGCGGCGGCCACCGTGTCCTTGAGGCGCTCCATGCCGGCGGTGGCGATCTGCCCGACGATCAGTCCGTCGTAGCGATCGAGCACGAGTCCCGGCAGCGCGTCCGACTCGCCGAACACCCAGCGGCAGAAGCGCGGCGCGCCGAGCCGCTCGCGCAGCGCGAGCGCCGCGCGCAGCCGCCGCTCGATCAGCGCGCCGTCGACCGGCACATCCGCGGCGCGTGAGACGATGCGCGCGCAGATGAGCGCGTGCGGGTTGACATAGGCGAAGCCGAGGAACGCGCCGCGCTGCGTTTCGAGCCGCACGAGCTCTCCCGGCTCGAACGAGCTGAGCGGCGTGCGCGCGGTGTCGACCTCGTTGCTGAACACCCACAGGTGCCCCGCGGCGAGCCGCCGCTCCTCGCCGCGCTTCAAGGTCAGCACGCGCACGGCAGCTCCGGCGCCGGGCTCGGTGGATTCAGGGCTCAACGTCGGCTCCGCTGCGCAGGTCGGCGGCAAGTATACAATTGTCATTTTTGGTCGAGGTGAATCGTGGAGTCAGTGCGCTGTGCGGCGCTGCTTGGAGCAGCGCTCGTTGCCTCAGCGGCGTGGCTCGGCGCGGCGCCGGCCGCCGCCGCGCCGCTGCCCGCAGCGCTTCTGCAGGCCCTTGCCTGGCGCTCGCTCGGGCCGTTCCGCGGCGGGCGCGTGCTCGCAGTCAGCGGCGTGCCCGGCGAGCCGGATCATTTCTACTTCGGCGCGGTGAACGGCGGCGTCTGGGAGACGCGCGACGCCGGGCGAACCTGGCAGCCGATCTTCGACGCAGCGCCGGTCGGCTCGATCGGCGCGCTCGCGGTCGCGCCGTCCGATCCCGGGATCCTCTACGTCGGGACCGGCGAGGCCGACATGCGCTCGGACATCGCGCAGGGCGCAGGCATGTTCCGCTCCGACGACTTCGGGCGCAGCTGGCGGGCGATCGGACTCGCCGACTCCGAGCAGATCGGCCGCATTCTCGTCGATCCGCACAATCCGGACGTGGTGCTCGTCGCGGCGCTCGGGCACCCGTATGGCGCCAACGAGATGCGCGGCGTGTTCCGCTCGGCCGACGGCGGCAGGACCTGGCAGCGCACGCTCTACCGCGACGCCGACACCGGTGCGATCGATCTCGCCGCCGAGCCCGGACGACCCGCGGTCGTCTACGCCGCGCTCTGGCAGACGCGCCGGCCGCCGTGGAACGTCTACCCGCCGTCGAACGGGCCCGGCAGCGGGCTCTACAAGTCGCAGGACGGCGGCGTCACCTGGACGGAGCTCAAGGGTCACGGCCTGCCCGCGCATCCGGGCCGCATCGGGCTTGCGGTCGCACCGACCCGGCCGCAGCGTGTCTTCGCGCTCATCGACGCAGCCGACGGCGGCCTGTACCGCTCGGAAGACGGCGGCGCGAGCTGGGCACGGGTGAGCGATGACCCCCGGATCTGGAAGCGCGGCTGGTACTTCGGCGGCGTCACGGTCGACCCGCGTGATGCGGACCTGGTCTACATCTGCGATACCGCGCTCTACCGCTCGAGCGACGGCGGCCGGCATTTCGTTCCCATCAAGGGCGCACCGGGCGGCGACGACTATCACCAGCTGTGGATCGATCCGCGCGATCCTGCGCGGCGGATACTCGGCGTCGACCAGGGGGCGGTCGTGACGCTCGACGGCGGCGCGAGCTGGAGCTCCTGGTACAACCAGCCGACCGGCCAGTTCTATCACGTGATCACCGACAACCGCTTCCCGTTCTGGGTGTACGGCGCGCAGCAGGACTCGGGAGCTGCGGGCGTCCCGAGCCGCACCGACAACATCGACGGCATCAACATCACCGAGTTCCACGAGACCGCCGCCGGCGGCGAGAGCGACAACGTCGCGCCGGACCCGGACGACCCCGAGATCATCTTCGGCGGGCGCGTCGACAAGCTCGACCTGCGCACCGGCCAGAAGCAGAGCGTCACGCCGACGCTCGCCTACCCGGACCTGTACCGCGGCACCTGGACGCTGCCGCTGACCTTCGGCAAGCCGGGCAGTCACGCGCTGTACTTCGGCAACCAGCGCATATTCCGCACCACGGACCGCGGCCGGCACTGGCAGGTCATCAGCCCGGACCTGACGCGCGAGCACCCGCAGGTTCCCGCCGGTCTCGATCCGGCCACCGCCGCCGACAGCGAGCGCGCCGGCGCACGGCGCGGCGTGGTCTACGCCATCGGGCCCTCGCCGCTCGATGCGCGTCTCATCTGGGCGGGCACGGATGACGGGCTGCTCTGGCGCAGCCGCGACGACGGCGGACACTGGCAGGATGTGACCCCCGCAGCCCTCACCGCCTGGTCGAAGATCGGCAGCGTCGAGCCCTCGCACTTCGACGCCGACAGCGCCTACGTCGCGGTCGACCGGCACCGCCTCGACGACCGGCGGCCCTACATCTATCGCACCCACGACGGCGGCGCGAGCTGGACGCTGATCGTCGTGGGGCTCGGCACCGGCAGCACGTACAACACCGTCAACGTGGTGCGTGAGGATCCCGCGCATCGCGGCCTGCTGTACTGCGGCACCGAGAGCGGCGTGTACGTCTCCTTCGACGACGGCGCACACTGGCAGCCGCTGCAGCAGAACCTGCCGCGCACCTCGGTGCGCGACCTGCAGGTCCACGGCGACGACCTGGTGATCGCAACCCACGGACGCGGCTTCTGGATCATGGACGACGTGGCCCCGCTGCGCACACTCGCGGACGATGCGGGCGGCGGCGTGCGGCTGCTGCCGCCGGCGACCGCCTATCGCGTGCGACCCACCGGCTTCATCGGTACGCCGTTTCCGAAAGACGAGCCGATGGCGCCGAATCCGCCGGCCGGGGCCTACATCGACTATGTGCTGGACGCCTCCGCCACGCCCCCGGTGACCCTCGCGATCACCGATGCGCGTGGCGCGACCGTGCGCACCTTCAGCAGCGCCGATCAGGCGAAGCCGCCGGACCTCGCGCGCATCGACGTCGCGCCCGAGTGGATCGTGCCGCCCGAGCCGCTCGCCACCGGTGGCGGCGCCCACCGCTTCGTCTGGGACCTGCACTACGCGGCACCCAAGCCCCCGCTGCGCGGCGACGAGGATCCGCTGAAGAGCGAGGATGGAGTCTGGGCACCGCCCGGCGAGTACTCGGTGGAGCTCACCGCCGGCGGCAGGCACTACCGCCAGCCCCTCACCGTCGCCGCCGACCCGCGCGTGCACCTGCCCGCGAGCGTCTATGCGCGGCAATTCGCCCTGGCCCGTGACATCGAGAGCGCGCGCGTCAGGATCGCCGCCGCGCTCGCCGAGGCGCAGCGGCTGCACTCCGCCATCAGCGAGCGCGCCCGCAGCGCCGGGAGTTCCCCCGCCGTCGCGGCCGCCCTCGGCGCCGCCGACCGCGAGCTGCTCGCCATCACCGACATCGCGCCCGCCAAGCTCTCGCCGGATTTTCTCGGCCGCCCGCCGACCAGGATCGGGGGCCTGAGCTACCTCGAGGAGGCATTCCGCGCGCTCGCGCGTGCCGTCGACGGCGCCGACAGCGCGCCGAGCGCCGATACGCTCGCGGGCTACACGCGGGACACGGCGCTGCTCGAGGGTGCGCTCGCGAGCTGGCAGCAGTTCAAGAGCGGCGTCCTCGCGCGCCTCAACGCGCAGCTCCACGCGGCCGGGGCCGCGCCGCTCGCGCCCTGAGGCAGAACCCGCATGGAGATCGTGCATCGCAATGCCGACGGCTCGCCCCGGTACACCAACCATCTCATCGGCGAGACGAGTCCGTACCTGCGCCAGCACGCTCACAACCCGGTGGAGTGGTATCCGTGGGGGAGCGAGGCGCTCGAGCGGGCACGCCGCGAAGGCAAGCCGATTCACCTCAGCATCGGCTACGCCGCCTGTCACTGGTGTCACGTCATGGCCGGCGAGAGCTTCGAGGACGAAACCACCGCGCGGCTGCTCAACGAGCAGTTCGTCAACATCAAGGTCGACCGCGAGGAGCGGCCCGACCTCGACCGCATCTACCAGATCGCGCATCAGATGCTCGCACAGCGCGGCGGCGGCTGGCCGCTCACCATGTTCCTCAGCCACGAGGACCAGCGCCCGTTCTTCGGCGGCACCTACTTCCCGGGCCAGGCGCGCTACGGCCTGCCCGCCTTCCGGGAAGTGCTGGCGCGGATCTCCGCCTACTACCGCGAGCACGCCCCGGAGCTGCGCCGGCAGAACGACTCGCTCATGACGGCGTTCGCCGCGCTCAATCCGCCGCCGGCCCCGCCGGGCACCGCGCTCGACGACGCACCGCTGCGCGCCTGCCGCGCGCAGCTGGCGCGCACCTTCGACCGCCGCCACGGTGGCTTCGGCGCTGCACCGAAATTCCCGCATCCGCTCGCGCTCGAGCGCCTGCTGCGCGATTGGCGCGCGCCGCCCGGTGCGGCAGCGGAGCCCGATCTCGAGGCGCTGCACATGGCGAGCCTCACGCTGCGGCGCATGGGTGACGGCGGCATCAACGATCAGCTCGGCGGGGGCTTCTGCCGCTACTCGGTCGATGAGCAGTGGATGATCCCGCACTTCGAGAAGATGCTCTACGACAACGGCGCGCTGCTCGCGGTGTACGCCAACCCGGCGCTCGCGACCGCCGATGCGTTCTTCGCGCGCGTGGCGCTCGAGACCGCCGGCTGGGCGCTGCGCGAGATGCAGTCGCCCGAGGGCGGCTTCTACTCCAGCCTGGATGCGGATTCCGAGGGGCACGAGGGCCGGTTCTACGTCTGGGACCGCGAGGACATCGCGCGCACGCTGACGCCCGAGGAGCTGGCGGTTTTCGCGCCGCACTTCGGCCTCGAGGGGCCGGCAAACTTCGAGGGCGGCTGGCACCTGCACCTCGTCACGCCGATCGAGGAGATTGCGGCCGCCCGCGGCCGGACCCCGGACGAGGTGGCCGCGCTCATCGGCTCGGCGCGGGCGCGGCTGCTCGCGCTGCGCGCACTGCGGGTGCGTCCGGGGCGCGACGAGAAGATCCTGACCTCGTGGAACGCGCTCATGATCCGCGGCTTGAGTGTTGCCGCCCGCACCTTCACGCGCGATGACCTGGCGGACGCTGCCGGCCGCGCGCTCGATTTCATGCGCCGGGTGCTGTGGCGCGACGGCCGCCTGCTCGCCACCGCCAAGGACGGCCGCGCCCATCTCAACGCCTATCTCGATGACTACGTCTACCTCGCCGACGCGGTGCTCGAGCTGCAGCAGGTACGCTTCCGGGGCGCGGAGCTGGAATTTGCCCGGCAGCTGCTCGAGGTGCTGCTGGCGCACTTCGAGGATGCCGCGGCCGGCGGCTTCTACTTCACCTCCGACGATCACGAG
>JASHTN010000111.1 GCA_030040525.1 Gammaproteobacteria bacterium
GCGAGGAAACGATGTCGCGCCCGAGACCCCCAACCGCCCCCCTGCTGCTTGCCGTCGTGCCGTTCGTGCTGGCCGCCCTGGCGGGCGCCGCCCGGGCGGCCGAGCCGGCGGCGGACGGCCGTCCCATCGTCCTCGTGATCCACGGCGGCGCGGGCGTCATCGAGCGCTCGCGAATGACTTCGGCAAAAGAGGCCTCCTACCGTGCCGGGCTCGCAGCGGCGCTCGATGCCGGCTTCGCAGTTCTCGAGCGCGGCGGCTCGAGCCTCGATGCGGTGATCGCGGCCGTGCGCATCATGGAAGACGACCCGCAGTTCAACGCCGGACGCGGCGCAGTGCTCGATGAGGACGGCTTTGCGGTGCTCGACGCCGCCATCATGGACGGCAACGGGCGCGCGGGCGCGGTGGCGTCCGTGCGTCACGTCAAGAACCCGATCGAGCTGGCCCGCCTGGTGATGGACAAGTCCCCGCACGTGCTGCTCGTCGGCCAGGGGGCGGAAGAATTCGCGCTCGAGCAGGGCGTGGTGCTGGTGCCGGAGAGCTACTTCGTCGTGCCGCGCCGCGTGCAGGAGCTGGCGGAGGCGAAGCGCGCGGCGGCCGAGCGCGCCAAGGCGCCGTCCGTCAAGGGCGCGGGCACCGTGGGAGCCGTCGCTCTCGATCGTGCCGGGAATCTCGCCGCCGCCACCTCCACCGGCGGCCTCACCAACAAGCACCGCGGCCGGGTCGGCGATTCGCCGATCGTGGGCGCGGGAACCTACGCCAGCAACGAGTCGTGTGCGGTGTCCGGCACCGGCGAGGGCGAGTACTACATCCGCCAGGTCGTGGCCTACGACATCTGCGCCATGGTGCACTACCAGCACAAGACGCTCGCGCAGGCGGTGCACGAGGAGATCCACGAGAAGCTGCAGCGCAGCGGCGGCACGGGCGGCGTGATCGCCATGGACCCCTCCGGCAACATCGCCACGGACTTCAACACCCCGGGCATGTTCCGCGCGGCGCGCGACTCGCGCGGCCGGCGCGAGATCGGCATGTACGCCGAGATACAGTGAGCGCCTACGCCATCGCCATCCACGGCGGCGCGGGCGCCATGCCGCGCGCGACGCTCTCGGGCGCGCGCGAGCAGTGCTATCGCGGAGGCCTCGAGGCCGCGCTCGACGGCGGCTACGAGGTGCTCGCGCGCGGCGGCACGAGCCTCGATGCGGTCAGCACCGCGGTGCGCATCCTCGAGGATGATCCGTCCTTCAACGCCGGCCGCGGCGCGGCCCTCACCCGCGACGGCGCCGCCGAGCTCGATGCCGCGATCATGGAGGGCAGGCAGATGCGCGCCGGCGCGATCGCCTCCGTGCGCCACGTGAAGAACCCGGTGGACCTGGCGCGCCGGGTGATGGAGAAGTCGCGCCACGTGCTGCTGGTCGGCTCGGGCGCCGAGGAGTTCGCCCTCGAGGAGGGCTTCACGCTCGTCCCCAACCACTACTTCCGCACCGCCGAGCGACTCGAGCAGCTCGAGCACGAGCAGCGCGGCGAGCGGGTCTCGGACCTGGTGCCCCCGCCTTCGCACGGCACGGTCGGCGCGGTGGCCCGGGATGCGGCCGGCGACCTCGCCGCCGCCACCTCCACCGGCGGCCTCACCAACAAGCGCCCGGGTCGGGTCGGCGACTCGCCGATCATCGGCGCCGGCACTTACGCGAGAAACGGCGTGGCGGCGGTCTCGGCCACCGGGCACGGGGAATACTTCATTCGCGCCGTGGCCGCGCATCACGTGTGCGCAGCCGTCGAGTTCCGCGGCCTGACGCTCGCACAGGCGGTGCGCGAGCTGCTGCATCAGGTGCTGCCGGCCCTCGGCGGTGACGGTGGCCTGATCGCCGTCGGCGCGAACGGCGAGATCGTCATGGACTTCTCGACCGAAGGCATGTTCCGCGGCGCGCGCGACTCGACCGGCAGGCGCGAGGTCGCGATCTACTGAGCCACGATCCGCTGGGTGCGCAAGGCGCTCGGCGGGCGCTCTTCCCACCGCGCCCACACGCGCCGCAGGTGCCGCGCGGAGCGAAACCCGGATTCGAGCGCCACGCGCTCCAGATCGAGCCGGCTGTGCGTCAGGAGCTGCCGGGCGAGCGCGACGCGCAGCAGCTGCACGTAGTCGAGCGGCGAGCAGCGCGCGTGCTCGGCGAACAGCCGGGCGAGATTGCGCGGCCCGGTGCAGGCGACGGCCGCGAGCTCGGCGGCGCCCCAGCGCGCCGCCGGGTTGCGCGACACGGCATCCTGGACGCGGTGCACGGCCGGATGCAGGTGATTGCGGTGCATGACCCAGGGCGAGAGCGCCGCATCGGTGCCGGCGCGGCGCAGATAAACCACGAGATCGCGGGCGATCTCGGCGGCCACCCGCGCACCGAGCTGGGCACCGATGACGTGCAGCGCGAGATCGAGTCCGGCGGTGACCCCGGCGCTGGTGAACACCGGGCCGTCCTCGACGAAGATGCGGTTCTCGAGCACCCGGGCGCGCGGCGCGACGCGGCGCAGCTCGTCGGTGTGCGCGTGATGCGTGGTGCAGGCGCGCCCGGCGAGCAGGCCCGCGTGCGCGGCGAGCACGCTGCCGGAGCAGACGCACAGCAGCAGCGCCTCGCCGGCCGCGCCGCCGCGCAGCCACTCAATCAGCCGGCGTGTCGCCGGCTCCGCCGGATCGATGCGCTCGCCGCTGACGCCGGTGAGAACGAGGATCGTGCCGGGCGCAAGAGCATCGGGCAGCGGCTCGAGCGCGCCGAGCGTCAGGCCCGCGGCGGCCTCGACGCTCGGCGTCGGAGCCGCGAAGCGCAGCCGGTAGGAGCCTTGGACGCGGCGCGCGGCGTTGCAAAAGGCATCCGCAGGCCCGGCGACGTCCAGCATCACCACCTGCGGCAGCACCGCGAATACGACATCCACCACGGCCTGTGACTCCGGTGAGCCCGGGTTCCCGTGCCTCTCAGCTCCAGGGCTCGGCGCTCGACACCACGCGCGCGAAGCGGCCGTCGAGCACGAGCTCGGTGCGCTCGCGGATCTCCGCAGCCGACACCTCGCGTCCGGCGCGGGTGCGCATCGGGAAAGTGAGTGTCGCGTCCGAGACGTAGCGCACCTTGAAGCCGAGGTCGGAAGCATGCCGCGTCGTCGTCTCGCAGCACTGCTCGGTGCGGATGCCGGTGACGAGCAGCTC
>JASHTN010000112.1 GCA_030040525.1 Gammaproteobacteria bacterium
CGCCTCATCGGAACTTATGCCGAGAATCTCTGCGAACTGCTGATCAGTCGCCTTGTTGACGAAGATCTTCGGAATTGACGAGGGCGGGAAGTTAGCCGTCAAATAATCAGAGATAGCCGTGAAGTCCTCGTCCGTTGCCAGCGCGCCGAGGCGCGCCATCTTGGTAATGGTGTTCTCCCAGCCTTCGCGCGTCTGGCCGTAAGCGAGAACGATGGTGGGCATGTGGCACTTGGAGCAGACGCGCAGGAATACGTCCTTGCCTTCGCCAGCGGGAAAGTCAGAGAGAGCGGCCTGCGCGTCGTTAGCGCCGGACTGGGCCGGCGGATTAGAGCCAGTCTCTCGCGCGGAGACGGGCTGGCTCTGCAGCATCGAGAGGCTCAGAGCGCCCACGCCAGTGACAAAAAGTGCGAGTGAGGAAAGCTGATGCGGCTTCACATCTATCTCCCAGGGGCGATCGAAAATCCGGCTCGTCTCCTAGAGCAGGGAGGAGGTGAGCTTGGACCGCTCGGTCATCAGGGTACAGCTAGCGCTTGTCCATCAACGCGAATCCCCGGTCGCGGAATTCGGGTGTGGGACAGAGGTCTCCCGTTGATTATTTGCCCGTCGATCATTCGCACGTTTTGCGAGATCGAGACGCTCTTTCCAGGGATCGGGGCCGGCAACCGGTCCGTTCTCAGTGAAGCTCATCACGAGGTCGGTATCCGCATGATACGCAGGCCACTCCGGTTTGCCCGGAACCCGGGGGACGCCCGTACGTGCGAAGGCGACCCAGTAGCCATGCACGGTGCGCGCAGTCGCCTTGTCCGAGGTAGTGAGCTGATGACCATAGAGCGTCCCGTGACCATAGAGCGTCGCGACGGTCTCGAAGGCGTACGGATACTCCGCACCGTGCGGCGCATCCGGCAACGTCTTGCGTTGTGACTTCGGGACATAGGAGAAGCGGTACTCGTAGACCGGTTGACCGCGCGCCGAAAAAATCCGCGCGATAGCCCGGGAAGGCTCGGTTGTCCCCTGGTCTCCTGCGACTTTGGCGGCAATTGCCTGTAGGTTGGTCCCTGCATAGATCTGGCGCGCCGCGGCAGCGTCCGCTCCAAACTGCGCATAAAGCTCATCGAGTGTTTTCGCCTGGACGCGAACGTCTGCTGCGTACTCCACACTGGCGGCGCCAATCATCACCGGCACCCGAGCACCCTTGCCTGACGCGTAAACGTCTACCGGGTACCCGAGATTCAACTGACCATCGAGGATCGATTCCCCGAACATGTCGACCTCCACGAGCTTGCCGGCCGGAATGGCGCGCAGCTCCTTGAGCGCCTCCGGACCCTGACCTTCGATGCCGAACCGCTTCGCAATCGCAAGACCGACCGATTCCGCCGAGTCCGGCCCTCCAGAGAGCCGCATTCCTCGGTCGAGCTCCGACGACTCGATGATCGCTTTGCTGAACAGGCCTCTCGCGAGAGGTGACATGAGCATCGCGTTCACCGACATGCCACCGGCTGAACAGCCGAAGATCGTCACGTTCGCCGGATCGCCGCCGAATGCAGCGATGTTGCGCCGCACCCACTTGAGTGCGGCGATCTGGTCCATGAAGGCATAATTGCCGAGCGGACCCTCAGCCTGCTCGGCGGTAAGAGCCGGATGTGCGAAGAACCCAAAGTTCCCGACGCGGTAGTTGAAGCTGACGAGTACGATCCCGTCGCGGGCAAACTCGGTGCCGTCGTAGATTGCCGGGGAGCTACCGCCCTCAATCTCTCCACCGCCGTAGATCCACACCATGACCGGCAGCTTGTGCGAGGGGCGCACGGGTCGCCACACATTGAGGTAGAGGCAGTCTTCCTCAGGTGTGGTCCGGATCGCAGCCCGCTGGCTAGTCGGCACCTGCATACAGTCGGGGCCAAAGCGCGTGGCCGGGCGCACGCCCTGCCAATTCTCGACCGGCTGAGGAGGCCACCAGCGCCGAGCTCCGGTCGGCGGCGCCGCAAACGGGATGCCTTTGAATGTGAGCACACCCTTTTCGATGGCCCCCTGAATGACGCTGCCGTCGACACTCACTTTCGCGGAGCCAGCAGCCGTAGCACTTTGCACTGTCAATGTGGCGACGATCACGAATGAGGCGACTGCACCAGCATTGCGCCGCAGCAGACCAATAAAGCGCTCCAGATGGCTTTTCACGCAAAGCTCCCCTCTTGCATTGAATTTGCCTCAACAAATTCTGAAAAACGATTCCCATCTTCATTTTGCGACCCGCATCAATCAGCGCGGCAGCGAGCAGCCCTCCTGACTGACCACCAGCGTTGTATCAATCAGCGGGTGTCTCTCTGTCCGTTGTCACGTCGACACCTCAGGGTCTGCACGAACTCGGACACTCAATCTCGTCGGTAGGATCAAGAAAGCGCCGCGACGCGCCTTGAGCTGCCTCACCCGCAACGACCACCGAAATCATTGCCCGTGCTGGCAGAAAAACTCAGACTTTCCCTGCCAAACGATCCGCTCTCACGCTTGTTTATGCACACCAAGGCGAAAATTTTTAAGTATATAGTCGCAGGTCCGCATCGTGAAGGCGACAATCGGCATCGTCGTCGTTTTGTCCGTCGGGCTCGGGAAAATGCTGGCATCGCAGATATATAAATTCTTGACATCGTGACACTGCGCCCAGCGGTTCGTGACAAACTTTTTCGGGTCGTCTCCGAAACGGCATACTCCGGTTTCGTGGAGGCTCGTGCCGGGTGGATCTGGTTCGCTGCCGACCTCCAAAATTTCCCCGCCTGCCCCTTTCATCAACTCCGCTATGGTCTGCTTCGCGTGCTCCCACATCAGCAGCTCGTTTTTCCCCCATTGGAAATGAAACCTGAGCACCGGAATCCCAAACGGGTCGGTGACTTGCGGATCGAGATCTACGTAATTGTTAGAACTCGGTAGCGAGGGCGCCTGAAGTGTAAAATCAACACCGGCCGGGTAGTATCGCTTGAGAGTGCGTTTTAACTCCTTACCAAATCCTTCATGGGGCCGATGATCAACGCCACCAGCACACCCACCTTCGGAATATATAGAGTAGCCGCGAATGAACTTCTCCTCGTGCGGCTGTTTCAGATTCTGCCAGCGCGGCATCCAGGCAATCGTGGCATCGGAAATATT
>JASHTN010000113.1 GCA_030040525.1 Gammaproteobacteria bacterium
CGCCGGCGAGCTCGCCCGCGTCCTGCCCGAGCGCGGCACTGCCGGGCGCTGCCACCGCAGCGCTGATGCTGAGCCCGGGGAAGCCGGCGGCCGCGCGCACCAGTGCCCGGCCCATCCGGCCGGTGACCCCGATGAGCGCGGCGCGGCTCATGGGCGGCGACCGGTCGTCGGGCGCTGAGCTCATGCCTTGCCCGAGAAGAAGCGCTTGACGCCCTCGAGGAAGCCCTTCTCGCGCGGCGTGTGCTTGCCGGGGTGCGCCTTGAGGGACTCCTCGAGCTGGCGCACCAGCTCGCGCTGCTCGGCGGACAGGTGCACCGGCGTCTCGACGGCCACGCGGCAGAACAGGTCGCCGCGCGCCCCGCCGCGCACCGGCTTCACGCCCTTGTCGCGCAGGCGAAAGACGCGCCCGGACTGGGTCTCCGCGGGTATCTTCAGCAGCACGTCGCCATCGAGCGTCGGCACCGCGACCGTGCCGCCGAGCGCCGCCATGGCGAAGCTCACCGGCACCTCGCAGGAGAGGTGCTCGCCGTCGCGCTCGAAGATCGGGTGCTCGCGCACGTGGATCTCGACGTACAGGTCGCCGGGCGGACCGCCGTTGCGGCCTGCCTCGCCCTCGCCCGCAAGACGTACCCGGTCGCCGCTGTCGACGCCGGCGGGCACCTTCACCGCCAGCTTACGGGTGCGGCGCACGCGTCCCTGGCCGAGGCAGGTATCGCAGGGATTGCGGATGATGGTGCCGGCACCGCGGCAGCGCGGGCAGGTCTGCTGCAGCTGAAAGAAGCCCTGCGAGATGCGCACCTGGCCGGCGCCCCCGCAGCTGTCGCAGGTGGCGGGCTGACTGCCCTTCGCCGCGCCGCTCCCGTGGCAGGTCTCGCACTCGGCGAGCCGGGCGACCTCGATCTCCACCGCGTGACCGAACACGGCCTGATCGAGCTCGAGCTCGAGCTCATAGCGCAGGTCCGCGCCGCGAAACACCTGGGAGCGGCCGCCGCGGCGTGCCGTGCCGAAGATGTCGCCGAACACATCGCCGAAGATGTCGCTGAAGGCATCCGTCGAGAAGCCGCCGCGCCCACCGCCGCGCGCGGCCGCCTCGATGCCGGCGTGGCCATGCTGGTCGTAAAGGGCGCGCTTGTGCGCGTCGGTGAGCACCTCGGAGGCCTCCTTGGCCTCCTTGAAGCGCTCTTCCGCCTCCCGGTCGTTCGGGTTGCGGTCCGGGTGATACTTCATCGCCAGGCGGCGGTACGCCTGCTTGATCTGCGCCTCAGTCGCGGTCCGCGGTACGTCGAGTACCTTGTAATAGTCTCGTTTGGTGGGCATGGGCGCCTGGGGTCAGGCAAGCTGCCTCAGGAAGCCTTGCGGCCCTTGTCCTTCACCTCTTCGAACTCGGCGTCCACCACGTTGTCGCGGCCGGCGGCGCCCGCCTGGCCGCCCGTGGGGCCTTCCGTACCTGCCGTGCCCGCCTCGCTGCCGCCGCCGGCACCGCCCGCCCCGGCAGCCTGAGCGCGCTGCACGAGAGCGGCCGAGACCTGGGCGAGCGCTTCGGCCTTCTTCTCGATGACGTTGCGGTCATCGCCCTTGAGCGCCGAGCGCAGATCGGACACCGCCGCTTCCACCTTGGCGCGCTCGCCCGCATCGGCCTTGTCGCCGAGCGTCTGCAGCGACTTCTCGGCCGCGTGCAGCAGTGCGTCCGCCCTGTTGCGGGTCTCGACCAGCTCGCGGAAGCGCCGGTCCTCCTCGGCGTGCGCCTCGGCATCGCGCACCATGCGCTTGATCTCCTCCTCGGTGAGGCCGCTCGAGGCCTTGATGACGATCTTCTGTTCCTTGCCGGTCGCCTTGTCCTTGGCGGAGACGTTGAGAATGCCGTTGGCGTCGATGTCGAACGACACCTCGATCTGCGGCATGCCGCGCGGCGCCGGCGCGATGTCCGCGAGGTCGAACTTGCCGAGCGATTTGTTGTCCGCGGCGCGGTCGCGCTCGCCCTGCAGCACGTGAATGGTCACCGCCGTCTGGTTGTCGTCGGCTGTCGAGAAGGTGTTTGACGCCCGGGTCGGGATCGTGGTGTTCTTCTCGATGAGTCGCGTCATGATGCCGCCGAGCGTCTCGATGCCGAGCGACAGCGGCGTGACGTCGAGCAGCAGCACGTCCTTAACCTCGCCGGCGAGCACCCCCGCCTGGATGGCAGCACCCACCGCCACGGCCTCGTCGGGGTTCACGTCCTTGCGCGGCTCCTTGCCAAAGAGATCCTTGACGTACTTCTGCACCAGCGGCATGCGCGTCTGGCCGCCGACCAGGATCACCTCCGCGATATCGCTGACCGACACCTCGGCGTCCTTGAGCGCGGTCTTGCACGGGGCGACGGTCTTCTGCACCAGGTCCTCCACCAGCGACTCGAGCTTGGCGCGCGTCAGCTTGATGTTGAGGTGCTTCGGGCCCGAGGCGTCCGCCGTGATGTACGGCAGATTGATGTCGGTCTGCTGCGTCGAGGACAGCTCGATCTTGGCCTTCTCGGCCGCCTCCTTCAGGCGCTGCATGGCGAGCGGGTCCCTGCGCACGTCGACCCCGGACTCCTTGAGGAACTGCTCGGCGAGGAAATTGATGACGCGCAGGTCGAAGTCCTCGCCGCCGAGGAAGGTGTCCCCGTTGGTCGAGAGCACCTCGAACTGCCGCTCGCCGTCGACCTCCGCGATCTCGATGATGGAGATGTCGAAGGTGCCGCCGCCGAGGTCGTAGACGGCGATCTTGCGGTCGCTGCCCTGCTTGTCGAGCCCGTAGGCGAGCGAGGCCGCGGTCGGCTCGTTGATGATGCGCTTCACCTCGAGGCCGGCGATGCGGCCGGCGTCCTTGGTTGCCTGGCGCTGCGAGTCGTTGAAGTAGGCCGGCACCGTGATCACTGCCTCGGTGACCTTCTCGCCGAGGTAGTCCTCGGCGGTCTTCTTCATCTTCATGAGGACGCGCGCCGAGATCTCCGGCGGCGCCATCTTCTTGCCCTGGACTTCGACCCAGGCGTCGCCGTTCTCGGCGCGGATGATGCGGTACGGGACCATCTTCACGTCCCGCTGCACCACCTCGTCCTCGAACTTGCGGCCGATGAGGCGCTTGATCGCGAACAGCGTGTTCTGCGGGTTGGTCACGGCCTGCCGTTTCGCGGGCTGTCCCACCAGCACCTCGTTGTCCTTGGTGAAGGCGACGATCGAGGGCGTGGTGCGGTCGCCCTCGCTGTTCTCGATCACGCGCGGCTTGCCGCCCTCCATGATGGCGACACACGAATTGGTCGTCCCGAGGTCGATGCCGATTACCTTAGCCATGGGTCACTCCGCGAGGAATTCTCTATTCAATAGGGGTGGTCCTGAGCCACTTCTTAGGGGTGAGCATCAGGGCTTTCAAGCCTTTTTGGCGGGCGCGCGGGCGACGACCACCCGCGCCGGGCGCAGCAGCCGCCCGTTGAGCTCGTAGCCGGGCTGCACCACCTGGAGGACCGATCCAGGCTCGGCGTCCTGCGCCTCCTGGGTCATCACGGCCTCGTGACGCTCGGGGTCGAACCGCTCCCCCGCTGCGGGCTCGACCGGCCGCACACCGAGCTTCTGCAGCGCACGCTCGAGGAGCTGCAGCGTCGCCGCCTGCCCGGCCCTGAGGCTGGCGGCGTCGGCCCGCTCGGCGTTGCTCGCCGCCAGGTCCAGGCTGTCCTTGACCGGCAGGAGCTCGGCGACGAAGCGCTCGAGGCCATAGCGGTTCGCCGCCTCGACCTCGCGCTGCGCGCGCTTGCGGACGTTGTCGAGGTCGGCGACGGCACGCAGGTATTGCTCCCAGTGGCTCTTGCCGCGCTCATCGGCCTCGGCGAGCGCACGCTGCAGCCGCTCGAGCTCGACCAGCTGCGCCGCCGTCTCCGGCAGCACCGCCGTCTCCCCGCTTTCACCCGTGCCCTTGGGCTCCTCCGCTTTCATCGCTCCTCGATCCTCTTGTGAACCGGCCCGCACGGGCCTCGGCCCCCGGGCTCGCCGCCGCGTGCTTCGGTGGGGGTCAGCGCCGCGAATTCAAGGCGGCGGACAGCAGTTTAGCCGTCATGTCGACGATCGGGATCACCCGCTCGTAGGCCATGCGGGTGGGCCCGATGACGCCCAGCACCCCGATCACGGTATCGCCGTCGGCATAGGGTGCGGTGATCACACTGCAGTCGTCCAGGATCCGGTAACCCGACTCGTGGCCGATGAAGATCTGCACCCCTTCGGCGCGCAGGCTCTGGTCCAGCAGGTGCAGGAAGTCGCGCTTTTCGTTGAACGCCTCGAACAGCCGCCGGAGCTTCTCCACGCTGCTGAGCTCGCCGACGCCCATGAGGTTGGTCTCGCCCTTGATGACGTACTCGAGACGCCCCTCGCCGCTGCCCTCGAACACCTGCTGGGCGACGCTGATCGCCTCCAGCATGATCTGGTTCATGTGGGCGTGCGCCTCCGACAGCTGCCGCAGAATCTCCTGGCGCACCTCGCGCAGCGAGCGCCCGCGGAACTGTTCATTGAGGTAGCTGGAGGCACGCTTGAGCTCGTCGGGCGAGTAATGCCGCTCGAGCTGGATGATGCGGTTCTGCACCTCGCGGTCGTTGTACACCAGCACGACCAGCACGCGGTTCTCCGACAGTCCCATGAACTCGATCTGGGTGACGGCCGTCGGCCGCGCGCGGGGCAGCGTCACGACCCCGGCGAGCCGGGTGGCAGACGACAGCATCTGCGAGACGGTCGCGATCAGCTCCGTCGGGTTGTCCTGGTGCGCCTCGAGCTGCCGGCGCATCTCGGCGCTCGCCGCCTCGTCCGGCGGCCGCAGCCGCAGCAGCGTGTCGACGAACAGCCGGTAGCCCTTGTCGGTCGGCACGCGGCCCGCGGAGGTATGCGGTGAGGAGACGAAGCCGAGCTCCTCCAGGTCCGCCATCACGTTGCGCACGGTGGCCGACGAGAGCTGCAGCCCCGATTCGCGCGACAGAGCCCGCGAGCCGACCGGCTGCCCGTCCCGGATATAGGTCTCGATGAGGATCCGCAGCAGGTGTTGCGCCCGCTCGCCTAAGGCCTCGTCCCGACCCTCGTGCGTCATACGGAAAGCTAGCCGCCGCCCGCGCCGAGCGTCAAGCGATCGATCCGCCGCCGGTCACGCCGGGAGGCCCGCGCCAGGACTGCGACCGGGACATTGGCTCGGGGGCGCGGCACCGTGCTACAAAGACGCGCCTCGCGGTGGTGGGCGAGGTGCGACATAAGGCTTGGCCCGCATGGCGTTCCCGGTTCGCAGTTGCGCCCTGGTCGGCCGCTTCAACGACCCGCGCGTCGAGGAAACGGCCGCCACCCTGCTGCCGCACCTGGCGGGCCGGGGTGTGCGGGTCCTGCTGAGCGAGGATTCGGCCCCGGCCGCCCCCGGCGCCGCGGCCACACGTGTCCCGGAGCGACAGCTCGCCGAGCGCGCCGATCTCATGATTGCGATCGGCGGCGACGGCACGCTGCTGTACGCCGCACGGCTGGTGGCGCGGCACGGCGTACCGCTGCTCGGCGTAAACCGCGGGCGGCTCGGGTTCCTGACCGACGTCATGCCGCAGGACATGCTGCCCTCGGTCGATGCGGCGCTCGCCGGCAGACTCGAGGCCGACCAGCGCCCGATGCTCACCGCGCAGCTGCGCTGCGCCGACGGCAGGGTAGCGGAGTCGCTCGCGCTCAACGACGTCGTCATGCAGAAGCACGATACCGGCCGCACCCTCGACTTCGAG
>JASHTN010000114.1 GCA_030040525.1 Gammaproteobacteria bacterium
CGCCGCACCGGCTCCGGCGGCGCGCGCCCCGAGTGCCCGGCCACCGACGCCGGCGGATGCCGGCGCGCGCGCCGAGCAGCGCGTGCCGATGACGCGGCTGCGCGCGCGCATCGCACAGCGGCTCATCGAGGCGCAGTCGACCCAGGCGCTGCTCACCTCGTTCAACGAGGTGGATCTCAGCGCCGTGGGGGAGCTGCGCGCGCGCTACAAGGAGCGCTTCGAGAAGGAGAACGGCGTCAAGCTCGGCTTCATGTCGTTCTTCGTCAAGGCGGCGATCGAGGCGCTGAAGAAGTTCCCGGTCGTCAATGCCTCGCTCGACGGTAACGAGATCATCTATCACGAGTATTACGACATCGGCGTCGCGGTCTCCACCGAGAGAGGACTCATGGTGCCGGTGGTCCGGGACGCCGACCGCAAGAGCTTTGCGCAGATCGAGAGGGAAGTGGCGGATTACGCGCGCCAGGCGCGCGACGGCTCGATCGCGATCGAGGACCTGACGGGCGGCACTTTCACGATCACCAACGGCGGGGTGTTCGGCTCACTGATGTCGACGCCGATCGTCAACGCGCCGCAGAGCGCGATTCTCGGCATGCACAAGATCCAGGAGCGGCCGATGGTGGTGAACGGTGCGGTCGCGGTGCGACCGATGATGTACCTCGCCGTGACCTACGATCACCGCATCATCGACGGGCGCGAGGCGGTGCTGTTCCTGGTCGCCGTCAAGGAGGCGCTCGAGGATCCCGGACGGATGCTGCTCGGGATCTGAGCCTGACCCGCCCGTCTCAGAAGATCTGGCGGAACAGCCAGTAGAGCGCCCCGGAGAGCAGGATCGCAGCCGGCAGCGTCAGCACCCACGCCATCACCAGGTTGCGTACCGTGCCGAGCTGCAGACCGGACTTGTTGGCCGCCATTGCACCGGCCACGCCCGAGGAAAGCACGTGCGTGGTCGACACCGGCAGCCCGAACATGTCGGCGGCGAAGATGGTGCCCATGGCGACGAGCTCGGCGGAAGCTCCCTGCGCGTAGGTCAGGTGGGTCTTGCCGATCTTTTCGCCGATCGTCACGACGATGCGCTTCCAGCCCACCGTGGTGCCGAGTCCGAGCGCAATCGCGACCGCCACCTTGACCCACAGCGGAATGAATTTGGTGGCGGCATCGATCTCCTTCTTGAAGGCCGTGAGGTTATCGCGCGCGGTGGCGTCGAGAGCGGCGCTATGCGGGTCCTTGCCGAAGATGCGCAGCGCTTCGGAGGTGAGGTACATGTCGTTGCGCACGTTGGTGACCGCGGCGCCGCGCAGCCTGGCGAAGGTGCCGCTGCTCCTGACCTGCTCGGCGATATTCCCGGTGAGCGCCGCCACCGCGGGAATCACCTCGGGGTTATAGGTGTGGGTGCGCACGTAGGTCGAGAGGACCGCGCGCGGGTCGGCGGGCGCGGGCGCAGTGGCGTAGTGCTCGAGCGACTGCTCCGTGGCGCTCGCCATGGCGACGAAAGGCGTCATCTGCGCGGCCGGCATGGCGCGGTTGAGGGCGTAGGCCATGGGCACGGTGCCGATCAGGATCAGCATGATGAGCCCCATGCCCTTCTGCCCGTCGTTCGAGCCGTGCGCGAAGGAGACGCCGCCGCAGGTGAGGACGAGGAGTCCGCGGATCCACGAGGGCGGCGCCTTGTTGCCCTGCGGCTCGCGGTAGAGCTCGGGCTTCCTGACGAGCGCCTTGAGGATGAGCAGCAGCAGCGCCGCGCACACGAAGCCGACCAGCGGCGAGACCAGCAGCGAATACCCGACCTTGGTCGCCTGGCCCCAGTCGACGCCGCTCGTGCCGTCGCGACCGTGCATGAGCGCATTGGCGACCCCCACCCCGATGATCGAGCCGATCATGGTGTGCGAGGAAGAGGCAGGGAGTCCGAGCCACCAGGTGCCGAGATTCCAGATGATTGCGGCGATCAGCAGTGCGAACACCATGGCGAAGCCGGCACCGCTGCCGACCTGCAGGATCAGCTCCACGGGGAGCAGCGTGATGATGCCGAAGGCCACTGCGCCGCTCGAGTAGAGCACCCCGAGGAAGTTGAGCGTCCCCGAGTAGAGCACCGCCACCTGGGGTGGCAGCGAATGGGTGTAGATCACGGTTGCGACCGCATTGGCCGTGTCGTGAAAGCCATTGACGAACTCGAAGCCGAGCGCGATGAGCAGCGCCACGCCGAGCAGCACGAAGGGCAGAATCGCGACCTGTTGCGGCTCGGCACCCGAGATGTCGCTGACCAGGCTGTAGGCGGCGTAGCCCGCCCCGATGATGAGCACGAGCAGGAAGACGACGCTGGTCGCGGGACTCGGCTTGCGATCGAGGACCGGTCGGGCAGCTGCGCGGGGGGTGGCAACACTGTCGGCGGCGACGCTCATGGCGGGCTCTTCTCCGGGGCCGGGACGAAAAAAAGCAGCCTATGACCGTGATATTTCAAATTTGTGACAAGCTCGGTACCGCCTCAGTTTGAATTTTCCTGAATCCCAGCCGGAGCCTTGATCGTGCATCAAGGATCGGCGGGGAGCCTCTCTGCCTCTTGGGGTGCGGTGCGGCCGCCGCTAGACCCCGAGCAGCGACGGCAGCCAGCTCGGAATGCTGGTCGAGCAGCTGGCAACGGTGCGCTCGGCGTTCAGCGTCAGGATAGTCTGCTGTGCATACGGGTAGAGCTGCGCCGGCGTCGGCAGCGAGGGCACGTTCGGCGGCTGATTGAAGTTGAATGCGCCGCTGAGACCCGAGAGCTGCCGCCGCGCAGGTGCGATCGTCGAGAGCTGGAGCAGCTGAGTCGAGGTGGAGAAGGTCTGCTCGATGAATTGCAGGATCGAGGTGTGGTCGAGCACCTCGCTGAACACCGTGTTGGCCGGCGCCCACGGTGAGACGACGATCAGCGGCACGCGGAATGCGGGCCCCACGGCCAGGCCGCCGTCGGGCAGTCCCGCCGGTACGTACTCCAGGATCGATGGCGGCAGATGATCGAAAAACCCGCCGCCTTCGTCGTAGGTCACGAACAGCGCCGTCGACTCCCAGGCGCTCGAGGCCATGAGCTCCTGCACTACGCGGGCGGCGAGCAGCTGTCCCATGTCGGGCGGGGCCGGCGGGTGCTCGCAGACGACCGCCTCGGTGACGATCCAGGAGACCGCCGGCAGTGTCCCGGCGGCGAGATCGGCGATGAATTCGCTGAAGTCGCTGGTCGCGAGCGCGAGCTGCGTCGGGTTGTCCTGGAACTGCGAGAAGAAGATGAGCGGATTGAAAGCGCCGATCGCGGACGGGATCGAGCCGTCGGCGACCGAATAGCACTTCCACGGCAGCCCCGCCGCAGTGAGCACGTCCGCCATCGTCGGCCAGGAGAGCACCGGAGGCGCCGCCGTGAGCGAGGGATTGTTGTAGGGGAGGCTGTCAGAAGTCGACGTCGGGCTGAGAAAGTCCCAGCCGCTGGTACCGGTCCACAGATACAGCCGATTGGGCAGCGTCGGGCCGATCTGCGAGCAGAAGAAGTGGTCGCAGAGCGTGAAGGCCTGCGCGAGCTGCACGTGGTAGATGTGATCGCTCTGCAGGAAGTAACCGATCGCAATGGTCGTGTTGTCCTCGTCCGTGACCCAGCCGTCCATCGCGCCGTTGTCCCACTTGTTGTGCGAGCCCTCCCAGCTGTGGTCAGGATCCTGATTGCAGAACTGCGTCAGGTGGTAGGGATTGTAGGGGTTGCCGGAGCTGTCATAGTAGGTCAGGGCCGAGGGCGTGAAGCCGAGGGCGGCGTGCCCGGGCTGGCCGAAGATCGAGGCGAACGCGCCGAAGTAATGATCGAAAGAGCGGTTCTCCTGGCACAGGATCACGACGTGCTTGATCTTGTTGCTGGAGGGCCACCAGGCGAGATCGGGCAGTCCGGCACTCTGCGCGGCGAGCCGCATCGCCGCGCCGCCCGGCAGGAGCGACCCGAGCGCGAGTCCCGCGGCGCCCGCGGCGGCACTCGAGACAAATCGTCGCCGTGTGGTGATGCGCGCGCGGGCTTGCCGGAGCAGCTCGAGCCACGCGGGATGAATGTTGTCCTCGGGAGTCGTCTTCGTATCCATACGGACTCCTCGCTCGCGTGATCCTTTGCGAGCCCTGCGGTCAGAAGCTTAGCCGAGCTGCATGACGCTGTCGTGTCGGCCTGAGCTTGGCAGCGGCATCTCGGGCGCGGCCCGGACTCGCTGCGCATTAAACGGCGCTGTCACAAGCCGACACTAGACTGCCCCGGGGCTCGGTTCTCGCCGCGTGCGAGCCGCCGGAGATTCTTACCGATTCAGGGAGCAACGAATCATGAGCAAGATACTCGCCTCGGGCGCCGTGGCCCTCCTCAGCGCCGGCAGCGCGCTCGCCGGCCAGGGTCCGGTTCCGCAGGGCATTCCGCATCTCGATCACCTGTTCGTGATCATGATGGAGAACCATGCCTACGGGCAGATCGCCGGCAACCCGCAGGCGCCCTTCATCAACTCGCTGATGGGCAAGGCGAACCTGGCGACCAACTATTTCGCGATCGCTCACCCGAGCAGCACCAACTACCTGGAGGTAGTCGGCGGCTCGAACTTCAACAAGCTGTCGGATCAGTATCCCAACTGGCACAGCACGAGCTGCATACCCAACATCGTCCCCGGGCAGCCCACCAACACGGACGTGCCTGACTCGGGTGTGTTCTGTCCGATCGCCGGCAGCGGTGGTACGGATGCTGCGGTCCCGGTGCTCGATTACACCATGAACGAGACCTCGAGCCCGCCGCTCACCAACATCAACGGCGTGCTGTCGATCCCCGCGGGCAAGAACATCGACGGCATCTCGATCGCCGACCAGCTGGTGGCGCTCGGCAAGTCGTGGAAGTCCTACCAGGAAGGCCTGCCGATCATCGGTGCCGACGGCGTCAACGTGAGCGACGGGTACTACACCATCGGCGGCAACAACGCCGCCGGGGTCAACGTCACCAGCGACTTCGCCGCGCTGTCGACCACCGGCAACCCGGTGAGCTCTGCCGACGTCGTGTACCTGTACGCGGTGAAGCACGATCCGTTCGCCTACTTCGCGGCAGTCCAGCAGGGCAGCAATCCCGCGCTCAGCCTCAGCCGCATTGCGGGCTTCGACGGCCAGCAGGGCCTGTACGCCGACCTCAAGGCAGGGCGCATCCCGGACCTCGCTTTCATCGCGCCGAACCAGTGCAACGACCAGCACGGACGCGGCAACGGCACCGCCTTCTGCAACTACGACGCAGACGACAACGGCACCCAGGTGGGCCTGAATCCATCGCTGATCCTCGAGGGTGACCTCACGGTGCAGCGCCTGGTGACGGCGATCAAGGCCTCCCCCGTGTGGTGGAGCAGCCGCAGCGCGATCGTCATCCTCTGGGACGAGAACGACTACAGCACGCTGACTCTCAACCAGGTGGTGTTCATCGTCGACACGAACTACGGGCCGCATCAGGTGCAGAGCTCGAAGTTCTACGACCACTACTCGCTCACCAAGACCATGGACGCCGCGTTCGGGCTGCCGTGCCTGAACCACGCCTGCGATCCAGGCGTCGAGGTCATCTCCGACCTGTTCGCCGAGTAAGCGGCTCGCGAACCGCTTCCCGCAGTCATGGAGGGAGTTATCCTCCCTGCATGACTGCGGGACTCGTTTGCCGAGCGCTGGCACTCGCCGCCGGGGCGGTGGCCGGCCTGGGTGCGGCACGCGCCGCCGATGCGCCGGCCTACGACCCGCGCAGCACCGCGGCCGCACCCTGCGGCGTCGGCCTGCCTCCCCCGGGACATCTCAGTCCGGAGCTGCGCGGCGGCGAGCCCGGCGGCATCACGCTCACGGTGCGCCAGGACGGCGGCCGGCTGTGCTACACCGCCGACGGCAGCGCGGATGCGCCCGTCATCCGCGTGCGCCAGGGCGAGGAGCTCACGATCACTCTGCGCAACGAGATCACTGACCCGGCGGCCATCGACGCGGTCAGCGGGCCCGCAAAGCTGACGATACCCAACGAGCCGGTGCCGCAGGCCGAGGGTTTCTACCGCGTCATCCCGGGCATGCGACCCCATGCAACGGGGGCCACCAACCTGCACGTGCACGGCGTTGCGGTGCCGCCCGTGCGGCCGCAGGACGACGTGCTGACGGTGTGCACCGACCCGGCGAGCGGTCCAGTCGGCTGCGGCCGGCGCGCGTTCACTTATCACTATCACATCCCGCAGGACATGCCCGAGGGCCTGTACTGGTACCACCCGCACGTTCACGGCGAAGTACAGGCGCAGATGCTGATGGGCCTCTCCGGCGCCCTCATCGTCGAGGGACCCGCAGAGGATGCGCGTCGCGCCGCGAGCATCCCCGAGCGGCTCCTCATCGTGCGCCAGACTCAGGACCTCGATGCAGGCCGGGCGCAGACTGCAGCCATGACCGCGGCCGCCCCGGCCGGCACTGCCCAACCGCGCGCCGCGCGGCCGCCGGCGGCGACACAGATCGACACGGCGCACGAGCTGCTGTGCGCCACCGGCTCCGGCGTCGATCTGATCAGCCTCAACGGCACACCGATTCCGC
>JASHTN010000115.1 GCA_030040525.1 Gammaproteobacteria bacterium
TAGTCGCCAATGTTCCAGTTGCCGATGTCGGCGTTGATCCCCTCGCCGCCGGGCTGGCCGTCTGCTCCGAGGGAGTACAGGTCATATTCCTTGCCGTGCGTGCCGGGATAGGCGTACTGGTAGGCGTTACCCCACGGGTCCTTGCTGATGCGCTGCAGATAGCCGCCGGGGCGCCAGTTCTTGATGGTGGGATCGGCCGGCTGCTGCACCAGCGCCTGCAGGCCCTGGTCGGTGGTCGGGTACTTGGAGTTGTCGAGCCTATACATCGTGAGGGCGGTCTCGAGCGCCTGGATGTCCTCCTTGGCCTTGGCGACCTTCGCCTCGTCGACGTGGCTGATGACCTCCGGCACGATGACTGCGGCGAGGAGCCCGATGATGATCACCACCACCATGATCTCGATCAGGGTAAAGCCGCGCGCACGCGCCGGCTTCCCCGGGAACCGTCTGCTAACCTCGTAGGCCGCGTCGTTCATGGGTTGCGTCCGGGCGGACATGCCGCCAGCTTCAGAGCGAAAAAACGGGTCCGGATCATAACAAATGGAGGTCACACGGCCTGTGAAGCGCGTGGCGCGGCTGCTGGCGTCGCTCAATTGCGACGGCTGGCGCGGGGTGGCGCTCGCCTCGGTGTGCGCGGGGCTGCTGCTGCTCACCGCAGCCGGGCCAACGGCACGGCAGTGGCTCGAGTACACGCGCGGCGGGCTTGCGGCGGGCGAGTGGTGGCGGCTCCTCACCGCCCACCTGGTGCATCTCGATGTGCGGCATGCCGTGCTCAACTGCGCGGGCCTGGCTCTCATGTGGGCGCTGTTCGCACGCGATTACAGCGGGCGTCAGTGGCTGGCGATCCTCGCGGGGGCGGCGGCGGCCATCGACGCGGGCCTTTGGTTGTGGAGTTCGACTGTGGAGTGGTACGTCGGTTCCTCGGGCGTGCTGCACGGGGTCATGGCGGCGGGCACTCTCGCGCACCTGCGCCGGCGCGAGAGCGACGGCTGGCTTCTGGCGGCGTTCCTCGTGGTCAAGCTCGTGTGGGAGCAGTGGGTCGGAGCGCTGCCGCTTTCGGGCCTCGGCACGGCGGTCGTGGTCGACGCACATCTCTACGGGGTCGCGGGCGGACTCGCAGTGGCGGCGTGCTTCAAGCCCCGTCCCCGGGCGGCGCTCGCCGAGCCGCTATAATTTTCTCCAGGCGCTGGGGGAGGTGGGATGGCCTTTGCGTTTGCGTTCCCGGGGCAGGGCTCGCAGTCGGTCGGCATGCTCAAGGCACTCGCAGCCGTCAGCGACGCCGTCCGCAGCACCTTCGCGGAGGCCTCGAGCGTTCTCGGCTACGACCTGTGGGAGCTGGTGAGCGCAGGGCCCCAGGCGGCGCTCGATGCGACCGAGCGCACGCAGCCGGCGATGCTCGCCGCGGGGGTTGCGACCTGGCGCGCGTGGCAGGAGCGGGGTGGGGCCGCCCCCGCGGTGGTGTGTGGCCACAGCCTCGGAGAGTTCACCGCGCTGGTGTGCTCGGGCGCGCTCGAGTTCGATGTTGCCGTGGGGCTGGTGCGCTTTCGCGGCCAGGTGATGCAGGAAGCCGTTCCCGCAGGGAGCGGGGCGATGGCGGCGATCCTCGGGCTCGATGATGGCGCCGTGGCGGCGGCTTGCCGCGAGGCTGCCGGAGCCGGCGTCGTCGAGCCCGCGAACTTCAATGCGCCCGGTCAGGTGGTGATAGCAGGCGAGAGCGCCGCGGTCGAGCGCGCGATCGAGGCGGCGAAGGCGGCGGGCGCCAAGCGGGCCGTGGCGCTGCCGGTCAGCGTGCCCGCGCACACGCGGCTCATGCGCGGCGCCGGGGAGCGGCTCCGCGAGCGGCTCCTGACGATCACCTTGCGTGCGCCGGCCGTACGCTACGTGAGCGCGGTCGATGCGGCACCGCACGCCGAGCCCGCCGACATCCAGGCGCTGCTCGTGCGGCAGCTTTCCTCGCCCGTGCGCTGGACCGAGACGCTGCGGGCCGTTGCGCAGGGTGCCGCACAGGTCATTGAATGCGGGCCGGGCAGGGTGCTCACCGGACTCAACCGCCGTATCGAGCGGCGTCCAGGACTGGAATTTCTGGCGCTCGAGGATCCGGCCTCCCTCGATGCGGCCCTCGCCACCACGGCCAAAGGGTCATAGACAATGCCTGAGATGCTGCTGCAGAACGAAGTGGCCCTGGTCACCGGCGCCTCGCGCGGCATCGGCCACGCGATCGCGCTCGCCTTAGGCGGCGCCGGCGCACGGGTCATCGGCACCGCCACCACCGCGGAGGGCGCGACCAGGCTCGCCGCGACCCTCGCGTCGCACGGATGCAACGGCCGGGGCGCCGTGCTCGATGCCGGCAGCTCCGCCTCCATCGATGCGCTGATGGCCGAGCTCGAGGCGGCGGACGAGCTGCCGACGATCCTCGTGAACAACGCCGCGATCACGCGCGACACGCTGCTGCTGCGCATGAAGCCCGAGGACTGGGATCAGGTGCTCGCCGCCAATCTCACGGCGGTATTCAGGCTCAGCAAGGCGTGCGTGCGGCGGATGATGAAGGAGCGTCGCGGCCGGATCGTGAATCTCACCTCAATCGTCGCCGTCACCGGCAACGCCGGACAGGTCAACTATGCGGCTGCGAAGGCGGGCCTGCTCGGATTCACCAAGTCGCTCGCTCAGGAGCTTGCCTCGCGCGGCATCACGGTGAACGCCGTCGCCCCGGGCTTCATCGACACCGACATGACGCGCGCGCTCAACGAGGCGCAGCGCGCAGCGCTCCTCGGGCGCATTCCGCTCGGGCGTCTCGGCACCCCGGAGGACGTCGCCGCCGCGGTGTTGTTCCTCGTCTCCCCTGCGGGCGGCTACATCACCGGCGAGACGCTGCACGTCAACGGCGGCATGTACATGCCCTGAGGGCGCGTTGGCTGCGCGCCACAGCCGGGGCGCGCGCGGTCGCTCGAGGCGCACGGGGCGGAGCGAGTTTCGCGAGTAAAAACAATCACTCGCGGGCCCTGACGCCCAGTGGCAGGTGCGGGGGTGTTCCCCTACAATACCGCGCCCGCTGTCCGGCGACGGGCCGCACAGGTATGCCGGCAGGGCGAGCCCTTCAAAGCCTACACAAGGATCAACCGCTAATGAGCACAGTTGAGCAGCAGGTCAAAGCCATCGTTGCCGAACAGCTGGGCGTCAAACAGGAGCAGGTCACCAACGACGCCTCGTTCGTCGATGACCTGGGTGCCGACTCGCTCGACACGGTCGAGCTGGTCATGGCCCTGGAAGAGGAATTCGAGATCGAGATTCCCGATGAGGACGCCGAGAAGATCACCACCGTCCACCAGGCGATCGACTACATCAACGAGCGCCGCAGCAAGTCCTGATCGCCCGCTGAGGGCGGCTACGGAAAGCGTGTGAGCAAGCGCCGCGTCGTCGTAACGGGTCTGGGAATGGTGTCTCCCATCGGGAGCACCGTCGAGTCGGCCTGGGGCGCGGCGTTGCGGGGCGAGAGCGGCATCTCCCCGGTCACGCGCTTCGACGTGTCGGCATTCCCGGTACGCTTCGGCGGCCAGGTGCGCGACTTCGACGTCAACCAGTACCTGCCGCC
>JASHTN010000116.1 GCA_030040525.1 Gammaproteobacteria bacterium
CCTGGACTACTCGAGCGAGGCGCGGTTTCCCATCTGCGGCGCGCTTCTGCAACGCCGCGCCGGGACCGCGCGCCACGACGCGCTCGCGTGGGGCTACGCGCGCGCAGCCGACTCCTACGGTGTCGACATCATCGAGCAATGCGAGGTGACGGGCATCATCACGCAGAATGGCCGCGTCACGGCTGTGGACACCAGCCGCGGCCGGGTGAGCGCCGGACGGGTCGGGCTTGCGGTTGCGGGACATTCGTCGCACGTGGCGGCGATGGCGGGCTTGCGGC
This sequence comes from Gammaproteobacteria bacterium, assembly GCA_030040525.1. Lineage (GTDB taxonomy): Bacteria > Pseudomonadota > Gammaproteobacteria > Steroidobacterales > Steroidobacteraceae > 13-2-20CM-66-19. The sequence goes on from JASHTN010000116.1 coordinate 279, forward strand.
TGCCGATCGAGAGCCACCTCCTTCAGGCGTTTGTCTCCGAGCCGATCAAGCCGTTCGTCGATCACGTGATCTCCTACGGGGCGGAGTTCTTCTACATCTCGCAGTCCGACAAGGGAGGTCTCGTATTTGGCGGCCATATCGATGGCTTCAACAGTTACACGCAACGGGGCCAGTTTCCCAAGGTTCAGAGCGTCGCGGAATCGGCAGTGGCTCTGATGCCGGCGATTTCGCGGCTGCGACTGCTGCGGCACTGGGCCGGGGTTCAGGACATGACGCCGGATGGCAGTCCGTTCATTTGCCGTACTCCCATCCGGCACCTCTATTTCAACGGCGGCTGGTGTTACCAGGGGTTCAAGGCGACGCCCGCGTCGGGCTGGTGCTTCGCGCACACGATTGCGCACGATGAGGAACATGCGCTGAGTCGGTGCTACAGCCTCGAGCGTTTCGCGGCGGGCAGGGAGCTCGATGAGGACGGGGTAGGCAGTTGGACCTACAAACAATGAACGACAGGCACTAAGAAGATGCTCAGATTATCGTGCCCGATATGCGGCACGCGCGACTACACGGAGTTCCACTACGGTGGCGATGCCCGCAAGCGGCGGCCAGAGCACGCTGCGGCTGACCTCAAGGCGTGGCACGACTACGTGTTTCTGTTCGACAACGTCAAGGGTGTGCACCGGGAGTTCTGGCAACACCTGCTTGGCTGCCGGCAATGGCTCGTAGTGGAGCGGGACACGGCAAGCAATGTCGTAGTCAGTACCGTGTTGGCACGCAGCGCGGTCGGCACCACCGCGTCAGTCTCGCCCGGGGCAGGGGCTTCGCGGGAGGGGAACACATGAGGTCCCCGTGCTACCGGCTCGAGAGCGGCGGTCGGATAAATCGAGCCCAGGCGCTCGAATTTTCGCTCGACGGCAGGATGATGCGCGGCCTGGAGGGTGACTCGCTCGCCTCTGCGCTGCTGGCCAACGGCATGCTGCTGGTTGGCCGGAGCTTCAAATACCATCGGCCGCGCGGTTTCCTCTCGGCTGGGGCGGAGGAACCTAACGGGCTGTTCACGCTCGGCGAGGAAGGCCGAACGGAGCCCAATGTCCAGGGCACAACCACGGAGCTTTTCGACGGGCTGAGGGCGCAGCGCCAGAACTGCTGGCCATCGGCAGAGCTCGACGTGATGGCGGTCAATTCATGGCTGGCGCCGCTGCTTGGCGCGGGCTTTTACTATAAGACCTTCATTGGCCCGACCCGCCGCTCGTGGATGTTCTACGAGAAATTCATCCGTCGCGCTGCCGGTCTTGGCCGCGCAGTTCACCGGCGCGATCCCGATCGATACGAGACCCGCCATGCGTTTGCCGATGTGCTGGTCATCGGAGCAGGGCCGGCAGGAATGGCTGCCGCGCTCGCTGCCGGACGTGCTGGCGCGCGGGTGGTACTCGTCGAGCAGGACTGGCTGCTGGGAGGTAGCCTGCTGTGGGAGCCCCTGGAAACTCCGACCGCGGCATGGCTGCGGGATATTGCGGTCGAGCTCGAATCCCTTGCCAACCTCGAAATCCTGCGCCGCACGACTGCCCTGGGCGTTTACGATGGCAATACGGTGGCCCTCGTAGAACGACGCGACCACCTCCGGCCCAATGCGGAGCTCGGGGAGTCGCGCCAGATCGTAGTCACGGTCCGCGCGCGCACCATCGTATATGCGACGGGCGCTGTCGAGCGACCGCTGATCTTCGCCAATAACGACCGGCCGGGTGTCATGTTGGCATCCGCAGTGCGCTGTTACCTGAATCGGTTCGCCGTAGCTGGCGGAAGACGCGCGCTGGTTGCGACGAACAACGATAGCGCGTATGCAACGGCCTTCGACCTGGCACAGCTTGGAATTCCCGTCACCATCGCGGACCAGCGCGGGCAGATTGAGCCGAGCCTGCGGCAGCAGACGCAGGCTTTGGGAATCGAGCTGCTCGCGGGTACCGCGGTCATTGACGTCCTTGGTGGCAGGAGAGTCAAAGGGGCGCTCCTGGGTGGTGCGAGTGAGGGGACCCGGCGAACCCGACGCGCCTGCGATCTCCTCTGCATGTCCGGCGGCTGGTCGCCGCTCGTGCACCTGACATCTCATGGTGGCATCAAGCCACGTTATTGCCCGGAGATCGCCGCGTTCGTGCCGGGTGAGTATGCCGAAGGTCATTACGGTGTCGGCGCGCTGAGCGGGAGCTTCTCGCTGGCGGACGCCGTGACGCGTGGAGTTGAGGCGGGCCGAAATGCGGCGGCGCGCGCCGGGTGCGGACCCCTGGCCTTCACTCTGTCGGCTCCCGCCGCCCAGAGCGCGATCCACGGCGGTGGAGCCTTCAGTAGTCCTCGAGGACGCAGCAGCAAGGCATTCGTCGATTTTCAGAACGACGTCACCGTAAAGGACATTCACGTCGCGCACCAGGAGGGCTACCAGTCGGTCGAGCACCTCAAGCGCTATACGACGCTCGGGATGGGCACAGATCAGGGCAAGACGAGCAATATCAACGCCCTGGCGATAGAGGCCCATCTGCGAGGGATTGAGATCTCGGCAGTCGGTACCACGACTTTCCGCCCGCCGTACAGCCCGGTGTCCTTCGGCGCACTCGCCGGGCGCAACGTCCGCAAGCACTTTCGACCCACCCGCAGATCCCCTCTGCATGATTGGCACGTCGCCCACGGTGCGGCGTTCACCGAAGCGGGTGCGTGGCTGCGCGCCTGGTGGTACCGATGGGCGGGGCCAACGGTCGAGCAGGCCTATATCGAGGAGATGCGGCTGGTGCGTGGTGCCGTGGGGCTTTCCGATGCTTCAACGTTAGGCAAAATCGATATTCAGGGCCCGGACGCAACCGAGCTGCTCAATCGCATCTACGTCAACAGCTTCGACAACCTGCCGGTCGGCAAGACGCGTTACGGCGTCATGCTGGCGGACGACAGGACAGTCTTCGACGACGGCTCGACCACCAGGCTGGCCGAAACCCGTTATTTCATGACCACGACGACGGCGCACGCTGCTGAAGTGCTGTCGTGGATGGAGTTCCTGCTGCAGACTGCCTGGACCGATCTCAAAGTCCACGTGACCTCGGTTACGGACGTATGGGCGGCGATGGCCATCGCCGGTCCAAAGGCCCGCAGCGCACTCGAGCTGGCACTGCCGGGACATGATTTGTCGGACGCGCGACTGCCGTACATGGGATGTCTCGAGCTTTCGTTTGCGGGCGTCTCGCTGCGCCTCATCCGTCTCAGTTTTTCCGGTGAGCTGGCATACGAAATCTATGTCCCGGCGGATTACGCGGTGGCTCTCTGGGACCACGTGCTTGCGAGTGCCGCGCCGCTTGGCATCAAGCCGATTGGACTTGAAGCCGTGGCGTCGCTGCGCATCGAGAAAGGCCACGTGGCCGGCCTTGAGCTCGATCACCGTAACACGCTGCGGGACCTGGGCCTGGGGCGGATGGCAAGTCGCAGCAAGGCGTACGTCGGTCGAGAGCTCAGCCAGCGTCCGACACTGCAGGCCGAGGAGCGGTGGAGCCTCGTTGGCATTGAGCGCCTCGAGCCCGGCAAGCCGCTGCGCGGGGGCGCAATTCTGTTCGGCATTGGCGACAAGATCGAGGGTCACGGTCGTGGGTATATCACCTCCGTGACCTGGTCGACTGTGCGGGAGAACTTCATCGCTCTTGGACTGTATCAAGGAGGCCTCAGGCATATAGGCGAAGAGATCATCTGCGCCTACCCTCTGCGCGACGAGCAGCTGAGGGCCCGAATCGTCTCGCCGGTCTTCATCGACCCGAAGGGGGAGCGCCTGCGTGCTTGAGAGAAGCTCAGTACTGGCTCGCGTGCGAAGCGAGGGGAGCCGCGACGGCACCGGTGGCCTGAGACGGTTGCGCATTGGCGAGACGCGTGACTGGAACCTGGTGCAGGTCGCAGCTTTCTCCGCCACGGCCGCGGAACTGGAAGATACGGTCTGCGCGGCGCTCGGCGTCGAGCTTCCGGCTCGCGTCGGGGATGCGGCAGCGGTTGGCACCCGGCTGCTGTGTAGAACCGGCGCGGAGCAATTCTGGATTTTTACCCGAGGCAGCGACGACATTGCAGCGGCGCTTCAGTCCGCGGTGGCGCCGGCAATGGGCAGTGTGACAGCGCTTTCGCACAGCCGAACGTGCATCTGGATAGACGGGGCTCATTCCCGGGAGGTGCTGGCCAGGGGTCTCTCTATTGATCTTGATTCCGATGCCTTCGGGCCGCACTCGTTTGCGCTCACCGGGCTGCACCATACTCCCGTCATGATCCTCCGAAGCAGTGCCACACGATTCGAGCTGTACGTTTTGCGAACCTTCGCAGTGTGGACATGGGAATGGCTTACCGATGCGGCTCTGCCGTACGGATACGAGCTGGACTGGACGGAGTCCGCATAGCTGAGCCCCTGCAGAGCTGTAATGGCCGCTCCCAGGACGGAGGAGACCAGCGGGATCGCTCACATCCGCATCCGCGAGCCACTCGGATCGAAGGACGGCTCGTTGATGATCTTCGCCGCGCGGCGCTCGCCCAGAATCTCCACTTCGAAAGCCCCTGACGCCGTGTCTTGGGCGAGCGCGCGCGGCACGTAGCCCTGCGCGAGTGAGCGATCGACGAAGTGACCGTAGCCTCCGGAGGTCACCCAGCCGACCACCTTGCCGTCGTGCCAGATCGGCTCGTCGCCGAGTGCGTCGGCGTCTGTGGCCTCGATGACCAGGCTGACCCGCCGCAGGGTGCCGCCGGTCTCCTTCTCCTGGAGGGCTGCTTCGCGGCCGATGAAGGCGGCCTTCGATAGGTCGACGAATCGTTCCATCGCCGCCTCGAAGGGCCCGTAGATCGGGCGCAGCTCGCGGTACCAGGTCGGGAAGTTCTTTTCGAGTCGCAGGCTCAGCAACGCGCGCATGCCGAAGTTGACGAGGGCGAGGTCGTTGCCGGCCTCCCGAATCGCGCCGTACAGGTGGCGCTGGTATTCGGGCGCTACCCAGATCTCATAGCCGAGATCGCCGGTGTAGCTGACCCGGTTGAGCATTGCCGGCACACCCGCGACGTCCATGCTGCGGTAGTCGAGGAAGCGGAATGCGGCATTCGAGACGTCCTCGTCGGTGAGGCGTTGCAGCAGGTCGCGCGAGCGGGGGCCGGCGATCGAGAGCCCTACGAGCCCCATGTCCAGCCGCCTGAGGTGGACCGAGGCATCGTCCGGCAGGTGCTGCTCGAACCAGCGCAGGTGATGGATCTGTGCCTGGGACGAACCCCACATCATGAAGCGCGCGGGGCCGGTTCTGGCGATCGTGAAGTCGCCGATCAGCTTGCCCTTGGCGTTCAACATCGGCGTCAGGACCAGCCGTCCCTCGCGCGGCATCCGGTTGGTCATCAGCTGCGACAGGTACGCTGCAGCGCCCTTGCCCGTGATCTCGTATTTCGCAAAATTGGCGATCTCGGTCACACCGACGCCGTTGCGCACACCGAGACACTCGGCCTTGACGTGCGCGAAGTCGTTGGAGCGACGGAACGAGACGACATCCTTTGGCTCGACCCCCTTGGGCGCGAACCACAGTGGTGTCTCCAGGCCCCAGCTGTCTCCCATCACGGCACCGTGCGCCAGCAGGACGTCGTAGAGCGCCGTCGTCTGTAGCGGGCGTGCCGCCGGCAGCTCCTCGTTGGGGAAGCGGATCGAGAACCGGCGCGAGTAGTTCTCGCGAACCTTCAGGTTCGTGTAAGCGCGCGTCGCCCAATTGCCGTAGCGTGCAACGTCCATCGCCCAGACGTCGAAGCCCGGGTCGCCATTGACCATCCATTGCGAGAGCGCAAGACCGACGCCGCCGCCCTGGCTGAAGCCGGCCATCACCGCGCAGGCGCACCAGAAGCCGGCTCGCCCTTGTACCGGCCCGACGAGCGGGTTGCCATCCGGCGCAAACGTGAAAGGACCGTTGACGATGCGCTTGATGCCGGCCCGTTCCATCGCCGGGAAGTGCCGGTAGCCGATCTCGAGACTGGGCGCGATCCGCTCGAGATCGGGCGGCAGCAGCTCGGTGCCGAAATCCCAGGGCGTCACGCGCGGCTGCCACGGCACGCAGGCTCTCTCGTAGGTGCCAAGCACCAGGCCCATGCGCTCCTGGCGCAGGTAGATCTCCGCCTGGAAATCGATCGCGTGCGGCAATTCGTGTCCGCGCGTCTTGTTGAACTCGACCACTTCGGGCATCTCGTCGGTGACGAGATACATGTGCTCCATGGCGAGTACCGGCAGCTCGATGCCGACCATCCGGCCGACCTCGCGGGCCCAGAGGCCCCCGGCGTTGACGACGTGCTCGGCATTGACGATGCCCTTGTCGGTCACCACGTCCCAGGTACGGTTTGCGCGCTGTGTCAGCGCCGTGACTCGGGTCTGCAGATAGATCTCGGCACCCGCAATCCGCGCAGACTTGGCATACGCGTGCGTGGTGCCGTAAGGGTCGAGATTGCCGTCGGCCGCATCCAGCATCGCGCCGACGAAGAAGCGCTCCTCGATGAGCGGCAGGAGGTCACGCGCCTCCTTCGGCGACAGGAGCGCAGTCTCGAGGCCCAGGTAGCGGGCGCGGCCGTGCGCCATCTTGAGCCACTCCATGCGCTCCGGCGTGTCGGCGAGCAGAACACCGCCCGCGCGGTGCAGCCCGCAGGACTCGCCGGAAATCCTCTCGAGCTCATTGTAGAGTCCGATCGTGTAGCCCTGGAGTTTCGCGACGTTCGGATCGCCATTGAGCGTATGAAAGCCGCCGGCGGCGTGCCACGTCGAGCCGCAGGTCAGTTGGTCGCGCTCGATGAGCACGACATCCTTCCAGCCCGCCTTCGTGAGGTGATAAAGAACGCTGCAGCCGACGACCCCGCCTCCGATCACAACCGCCCGCGCATGTGACTTCATGCATCTTATTGCAGATTGATCGCAAACCGCAGACCGATCGTGCGGGGTCGTGCGTAGACGACGCCGCGACCCGGCTGAAAGCCAATCATATATGTCGGTATGTTGCTGTAGTTGATGATCACGTTGCCGTTGGTCAGGTTGCTGCCGAACAGTCCGACTTCGTACCGGCCGGTTCCATAATTGATTGATGCGTTCAGCTGCCGAGAGGCGGGTAGCTCGGCGTAGGTGGGATTGGTGGGGTTAAAGGTGCTGTAGGCGCTGCCCTTGTACGTGAAGTTTCCGTCGAGGGAAATCATGCGCTCTTGAGGCAGGGGAATGCTGTAGGTACTGGAGACGCTGGCCTGCTGACGGGGAAAGAAGGGTGCCCGTTCCCCGTCGAGGGCGCCGATGTTCGAGATGTCGCCGTTGGCGTAGGCGTTGGTATAGCTGGCGCTCGCGCTGAGCGACCAGCGCTCGGTGGCGCGTGCGGTCGTCTCGAGCTCCACGCCCTTGCTGGTGATGTGGCCCTTGTTGACCGTGTAGTAGTACGAGCACTCCAGGTACTGGGTCGTCTGTACGTCCTCCCAGTCGATGAGGAACGTATCCACGTTGAGCGTCAAGCGGTGATCGAGAAGCGAGCTTTTCTCGCCCAACGAGTACTGCCAGAGCTCGTCCGGACCGAAGGTCAGGGGCGCGGAGCTCTGGCCGTAATACTCCAGATTGCCGACCCCCGTAAGGCAGATGCTCAAAGGCACCGGCTGATTGACGCCGCCATAGCGGAAGCCCTTGCTGGCTTCCGCATACACCATGGCCTCGTCATTCAGGTGGTAGGTGGCGGAAAAGCGCGGGGTATTGCCGCTCGCGTCCGCATCGCCGGCCTGGGTCAGCGGCGTGCCGCGTGTGTAGATCATTCCGGTGACCGGGTTGGTCTCTCCGGTACAGGGGTTGCAGCCGAAGAGGCCGCCGTAATAGAGATTGAACTCCTGGTGCCAGGAAAAATGCCGCAGTCCGGCGGTCAGGTCGAAGTGACCCAGCGTGTAGGTCAATTCGCCGTATTCGGCGAGCTGATATTCGGCGACGTTCTGCAGTCCCGAGAAGTCGTCGTTGGAATGGAACGCGCCGTCCCATACCGAGTTGTATCCCGGGATCGGCACGTCGTAAAAGTTCGTCACCGCGTATTCGGCGTCCAGATCGTTGGCGGTCGAGTCCTGCAGGAAGTGACGAATGAAGTGCTCGTAGAAAGCCCCGACGGTCCACTTCAGCGGGCCGCTCGTGCCGGTTGCCCGTGCCTCGTCGATGAAATCATGGACGCCACTCGGCTGGATGCTGAGCCCGGCGGTTACGATGGGAATGCCGATCTCCGGCCCGTTGGGGTCGTTGGAGAACTTGGGATTGACATCGCGATCGAGATAGGAGGCTGAGTTCGAGAAATGCGCGCCGCCCTTGTCGTATCCGACCGTCACGTTGTAGAGACGGAAGTCATCGGTATCGTAGAGGGGCTCCAGGGTCGTGAACTCGTACGGCGGCAAGCCGTCGTAGCCGTCGTTGAGCCCGGCCTCGAGGTGCGCGTAGGTCATGCTGGCGTCGACCCGCAGATTGTCGAGCGGCGTGTACGCGAGGGCGATCCGCGCCTGTTGGGTCTTGTAGTCGTTCAAGCCGCCGGTGCCGCTCTCCTGGCCGTCGGGTAGTGTCGTGAAGGCGTTCTTGATGAAGCCCGTGTCGTACTCCTGGTAGCCGGTGATCCGCACCGCCAGCTTGCCCTGCACCAGCGGCAGGTTGACCATGCCGCGCAGCGTATCGTTCAACCCGCCGAAGCCCGAGGTGGTGTCCGACACCGTCGTTTCGATCGTGCTGGAGAAGTTCTCGGTATCGGGTTTCTTGGTGATGAGCCGGATCGTGCCGGCCATCGAGCCCGCGCCGTACAGCGTTCCCTGGGGACCCTTGAGAACCTCGACGCGCTCGAGGTCAAAGACCTTCAGATCCGGATTGACGGAATTGAGCGTGATGGGCGTGTCGTCGTAGTAGATGGCAACGAGCGACCGGTCCTGCACATTGGTGATATCCACGCCGGTGGTCACGATGCCGCGGATATCGACGCTGGTCTGCAGAGGCCCGTTCTCCTGTAGCGAGAGGCCGGGTACCAGGCGCGCATAGTCTTCGACACCCGTCAGACCGAGGCGCAGGATCTCGTCCGGTTTGACGACCGAGATAGCCATCGGCACGTCCTGAAGGTTCTCGGCGCCCGCGCGCGTGGAGGTGACGATGACCTCCTCGAGCTGAGTGGATGACGCGGTGGCGTCGGGGGGAGCGGCGGCGTTGTCCGCCATCGCCGGCGAGACTATTCCCCACGCGAGCTGGCCGAGGGTGACGCTGGCGATACCCGCTGCGCGCAGCATGCGGCTGACCCGCCCCGCAAATGCCATTCGGCTCATGAGTCGCTCTCCCCCCGTGGCAACTTTCTGCGCAGCAATGCGATTGTACGCCGGGCCCAGCCGAGCCCCCCTCGAGGTTAATCGGCGTTGCCCACGGTTTAAAGCGGATACTTTCGATCGAGTTGATCTATGAGCTCGATGAGCAGAGCGACGCGTGCATTGCATTGCGCCGGCATCGCGCGTCGCCTAACATGAAAATCGCCGCTCGCATCATAGCGGACATTCATCGAAGGACCCGCGGTGAAAATTTCGCGGCGCGGTTTCATCGGCAGCGTCGGCTCCCTCGCGGTGCTCGGCAGGGGCGGCCTCTCCAAAGCTGCCGATGTGAAGTGGCAGCTGCCGAAGAAGCGGCCGATCAAGGTTCTCGAGAACGTCTGGATCCCGATGCGCAGCGGCCAGCGACTCGCGATGCGCCTTTGGTTGCCGGAGGATGCCGAGCAGGATCCGGTTCCGGTCGTCATGGAGTATTACCCGTACCGCAAGCGCGACATGATGCGCAAGCACGATCAGACCTGGGGCGATGCGTTCACCCCCTACGGCTTCGCCTACGCGCGGGTCGATATCCGCGGCTCCGGCGAATCGGACGGCGTGCTCCTTGGGGAGTACCTGCAGAGCGAGCAGGACGATGCGGTCGAGGCGATTGCCTGGCTGGCTCGGCAGCCCTGGTGCAACGGCGCAGTCGGCATGCGCGGCATCTCGTGGGGCGGCTTCAACAGCCTGCAGATCGCAGCGCGTGCACCGCCTGCCCTGAAGGCGATCGTTACCGAATGCGCCACCGATAACCGCTACACCGACGACGCTCATTACGTCGGCGGCGCGCCGACCTTCGATGGCATCGAGTGGGGTGGCGAGTTCAAAAATGTCATGGTGGCGCCTCCCGATCCGGCAATAGTCGGCGAAGACCGATGGCGACAGATGTGGATGCAGCGCCTCGAGGCGACGCCGCCAGTCGCCGCCGAATGGCTCTCTCATCAGACCTACGACGCCTTCTGGCAACACGGTTCGGTCGCCACCGACTACGCAAGCATCAGGTGTCCGGTGTACGCCGTCGACGGACAGGTGGATGCCTATCGCGACTTCCTCTCGCGGGTACTGACGAATCTGAAAGTGCCGCGCAAGGGGCTGATCGGCAGCTGGGCGCACCGTGAGCCGGAGGAAGGTGACCCTGGGCCGGGTCTCGACTGGGTCTACGAAGAGGCGCGCTGGTTCGCGCATTGGCTCAAGGGCATCGATACGGGCGTCATGCACGGCCCGATGATTCGGGCCTACATGGAGACGCAAACGGCGTCGGAGGTCTGGCCGAGGGATGTCCCCGGACACTGGGTGTCGGAGGAGACCTGGCCGTCACCGCGTATCCGCTCGCAGCCCTGGTACATGAACGCGGCGGGTCTGTCGCTCACGCGGGATTCCGCAGCGAAGAGCCTGACCTGCAAATCGCAGGAGACGGTGGGCATTACGAAGCGCGAGTGGTATCCGAACGATCTGGGAGTCGATCTGCCGCCCGATCAGACCCCGGACGACCGGCGCTCGGTGGTCTTCGACTCCGCGCCGCTCGCGGCGGACCTCGAGATCATGGGCAATCCGCTCGCCGTCGTGCGCGTGAGCAGCGATCAGCCGGTCGCCAAGCTTGCCGTGCGCATCAACGAGGTTTATCCGGACGGCAGATCCTGGAACGTCTCCTACGGCATCCTCAATCTGACGCACCGCGGAGGACACGAGCATCCGCGGCCGCTGATTCCGGGCCGGCCGTACGACGTCCGTGTCTCGTGCTACTTCGCAACTCACCGCTTCAAGAAGGGCAGTCGCATCCGGGTGGCGCTCACGGAATCGCTCTGGCCGATGGTGTGGCCGTCGCCGCGGCCGGTAATCCTGACCCTCCGCACGGCCGAGTCGCATCTGCTTCTGCCGGTTCGACCGCCGCAGCCTCATGAGTCGGCGCCGGGCCCGGCGCTGCTCCTCGGCGTGGCGCAGCGCAACGACGCTGCCGATGCGCAGATCCAGGCGACCAGGGTCACGCAGACCGGTCCGGATGCCAATGGCTTTGTCTCCATACGCAAGGAGTTGCCGCAGCCTCCGTACGTCGTCCCCGGTGTCGGCACGACCCTGTCCGGAAACAGTGTCTGGATCCGCTCGATCAGGGAGGGCGATCCCAACAGCGGCGTCTGGAGCGTCGAGTGGGACGTGCGCATGCAACGCGGCGCGTGGGATGTGAAGACCCGCTCCACCATCGAGCTCAGATCGACGAGCGGGGAGTTTCTCTTGAAGGAGTCGGTCGCGGCCTGGGACGGCGGCAAGCAGGTTTTCCAGCGCGCCGGGGACAAGCGCATCAAGCGGGTGTTGACCTAGGCGTCTGCGACATGAGGATTCTTGCAGAGGGGTTTCGTGATGAGTGACCAATCCCGCTCACCCGGCCGCGAGTCGCAACCGCAGAAGGCACTGGAGCTCTCCCGCCGGGAATTTCTGCTGGCGAGCGGCGCGTCGCTTGCGTTTGTCTCGGCACCCGGCTTCGGGGCCGACGGGGGTCCGCGCACGCCGTGGAACTTGCCGGAAAAGCGGCCGATCAAGACGCTCGAGAACGTCTGGATTCCTCTCAAGGACGGTCGTCGGCTCGCCATGCGCATCTGGATGCCGCTGGACGCGGAGCGCGAGCCGGTTCCGGTCGTGCTCGAATATCTGCCTTACCGCAAGCGTGACCTCACGCGGCGGCGCGACCAGCCCTGGGGCGATGCCTTCAGTCCCTACGGCTTCGCGTTCGCGCGCGTTGACATCCGCGGTACGGGGGAGTCTGACGGAGTGTTGCTGGGGGAGTACCTGCAGCAGGAGCAGGACGACGCCCTAGAGGTCATTGCCTGGCTGGCGCGACAGCCGTGGTGCAACGGTGCGGTGGGCATGCGCGGCATATCCTGGGGCGGGTTCAACAGTCTGCAGGTCGCGGCGCTGGCGCCTCCGGCGCTCAAGGCGATCGTCACTCAATGCGCCACGGATAATCGCTACACCGACGACGCTCATTACGTCGGTGGAGTATTGACCTTCGACGATCTCGAGTGGGGCGCCGACTTCAAGTTAGTCCTGACGACGCCTCCAGACCCCGAGATTGTCGGCGACCGGTGGCGGGAGATGTGGCTCGAACGGCTGAAGGCAACGCCGCCGGTCGTGACCGAGTGGCTGACACACCAGCGCTATGATGCATTCTGGCAGCACGGCTCGGTGGCGACTAACTATGCCGGCATCAAGTGCCCCGTCTATGCGGTCGATGGGCAGATCGACAGTTACCGGGATTTCGTGGCACGTGTCCTGAAGAATCTGCAAGTCCCGCGCAAGGGATTGATCGGGGCCTGGGGTCACCGCTATCCGCAGATCGCCGATCCCGGCCCCGGCCTCGACTGGGTACAGGAGGAGGTGCGCTGGTGGACTCAATGGTTGAAGGGAGTCGACACCGGGATCATGGACGGGCCGATGCTCTGGGCTTATATGGAGACGCAGACGGCATCCGAGGCTTGGCCGAAGGACGTGCCCGGGCGCTGGGTCGCCGAGGCCGCATGGCCGTCGCCGCGGATCGGCTCGCGGAGGCTTTTCCTCAATGCGGACGGACTCTCCGAGACGCAGGCACCGGCACGCGCCCTGATCTGCCGCTCACAGGAGACGGTCGGATTGACGAAACGGGAGTGGTTCCCGAATGACATGGATGTCGATCTGCCTCCGGATCAGACACCCGACGACAAGCGCTCTTTGCTCTTCGACTCGGCGCCGCTGCAAGCGGACGTAGAGATTCTGGGAAATCCGCAGATCGTCGTGCGGCTTGCGTCCGATCGGCCTGTTGCGCACCTGGCGGTGCGCATTAACGAAGTGACTCCCCGGGGCGAGTCCTGGAACGTCTCCTACGGGGTCCTCAACCTGACTCATCGTGACGGACATGAGAAGCCGACGCCGCTGGTGCCTGGCAAGGAATACGAGATTCGCGTGCCGTGCTACTTCGCGACTCATCGCTTCAGGACGGGCAGCCGGATCCGCGTGGCCGTGACCGAGTCCCTGTGGCCCATGGTGTGGCCCTCGCCGCGGCCGGTGACTCTGACGATCCGGGCTGGCGAATCCTACCTGCTCCTGCCGGTGCGGCCGGCCGAGGCCATCGAGCAGGCGATGCCCATTCCGATCATTCGTGACGCCATCGAGAAGCGGACTGCGGCGAGTCCCAAGGCGCTCTCTGCTAAGGTCATTGTCACGGGCCCGGATGCCAGCGGCCTTGTCGCGGTGCGCAAGGAGCTGCCGTCGCCGCCGCGCGTCGTGGCAGGCGTCGGAACCAGCGTTTCAGGCGGCAGCGTCTGGCTGCGCTCGATCCGCGAAGGCGACCCGAACAGCTCCGTGTGGAGCGTGGAATGGACGCGCGAGATGAGGCGCGGTGACTGGAACATCGCGCTTCACTCGAGGGTTGAGCTTAGCTCGACTGCCGAGGAGTTCCGGATGAAGGAGTCGATCAGCGCCTCGGAGGCCGGCAAGCCGGTGTTCGACCGGACGTGGGATCGACGCATCAAACGCGACCTCATGTGAGCAGCGAGCTCGATCCTCGCGCTTCGCGATCCACTGACGCAATTCGGCAATCTCCAGCGAGCGCTTCTTCCTAGAGCGACCGCTGCTTCGCAGCCCGGCCGTCGAGGCTCAGCGGGCCGGCCCCGTGGACCACGAGCACCAGGAAGCCTCCCGCGATCGAGAGGTTCTTGAAGAACATGATCATCTGGGTCTGGTCGGCGAGGTTGTTGTGGAAAGTCACCGCAGTCAGCAGCGCGAAGCCGGCGAGCAGGAAGGCGACGACCCGGGTCCGCCAGCCGAGGATGATGGCGAGCGCGCCGAGCACCTCTGTGGCAATGACCACGGGCAGTAACGCACCGGGGACGCCCGTCGCCGACATGTAGGCCGCGGTGGCGCTGTAGGCGCCGAGCTTCCCAAGCCCGGAGAGCAGGAAAAGCAAGGCGAGCAGGAACCGGCCGGCGACGTCCGCGGCGCTGGCCAGCGCGGCGTTGCGCTTGTTGACGGAAACCGCAGCACTCAGGCCCGGGGCCGGGACACTGGGCGATGTATTCATTTCAGACTCCATGGATGGTGATATGACGATGGTGATATGACGATGGCGGTCAGTAGCCGATGGAGAAACGCGCCCGGTGGTGCTTGGGCACCTCGAGCTCATTCACGAGCGCAATCGCGTAGTCCTCCATCGAGATGCGACTCTCCTGCTGGGCATTGGAGATGAGCTCATCCTTGCCCAGCCGGAATTGCCCGGTGCGCTCTCCCGGCTCGAAATAGGCGGCAGGCGCGAAGTAGGTCCAGTCGATGCTCGAGTCGCGCAGCACCTTGAAGGCGTTGTTGTGTGCCTTGGCAATCGGGTGATAAGGCTCAGGCAGGTAGCCTGAGTCGATGAGCGTCACACCGGGCGCCACGAACAGCCCCCCGGCTCCGCCGACGACGATCAGACGGGTATGCGTTCCCTCGAGCGCCTCGATCTGCCGCCGGGTGACACTGACGATCGCCTCGGGGTCATCCTTCGGCGGCCCGTAGGCACTGACGACCGCCTCCGCTCCATTGACTGCGGCGGCGATCTTCTTCGGTTCGGAGAGGTCATCTCGCTTGACGAGCACCCCTGGACCCGGCTGCGGGATCCTGGCGGGATCGCGCACGATGGCGGTGATCCGGTGTCCGCGCGCGACGAGCTCCTTGAGAATGCGGCTTCCGGCGTTCCCGGTGGCGCCATACAGAGCGACTTTCACGATGGGTCTCCTCGAGTGGTGAACAAACGTTGAGAGCAGAGTAGGGCGACCAGATATATAGTGGTAGCCTATATTTATAGATACTAATCATCGTTGGAAACGATATATGCTCGATGCCGTAACCCTGGATCAGTTGCGCACCTTCATTGCCGCAGCGGATGAGGGCAGCTTCTCAGCCGCAGGCCGCAAGCTCCGGCGAGCGCAGTCTGTGGTGAGCCAGACGCTCGCGAACCTCGAGGGCCAGTTCGGGGTGAAGCTCTTTGATCGCACGCGGCGCCGGCCGGCGCTGACCCCGCACGGACAGGTGCTGCTGACGCACGCCCGCACCGTCGCGGGAGACGTCGATCGCCTCAAAGCGCATGCCAGGCACCTGGCCGGTGGCCTCGAGCCCGAGCTCTCGATTGCCGTCGACGTGATGTTTCCGATGGCGACGCTGACGGAGGCAGTGACCGCGTTTCATGCGGTATTCCCGCTGACCCCCCTGCGGCTGTACGCGGAGACGCTCGGCGCAGTGATGCAATCACTTCTTGATGAGCGCTGCACGATCGGGCTTTCAGGGGAGCTGGCGAGCGCTCCTCCGCTTTTCACCAAGGAGCCCCTGCTCAAGATTCCCCTGGTGCACGTCGCCTCGCCGCGGCATCCCCTCGCGAGCTACGGCCGTCCTATCCCCTCGAGCGAGCTGACGAGACATGTCCAGCTCGTGCTCACGGACCGCTCCACGATGTCCAAAGGACAGGACTTCGGCGTGCTGTCCGCCAGGACGTGGCGACTTGCGGACCTTGGCGCGAAGCATGCCTTTCTGCGCGCCGGGCTCGGTTGGGGTGGAATGCCGGCAGAGCTGGTTCAGCCTGATCTCTCACGCGGCACCCTCGTGAAGATTGTTCCCGAGGACGCGCCACCGGGCGGGTTCGTCGTCACCATGAGTGCCGTATACCGCACCGCCGCGCCACCGGGCATTGCCGGCGCGTGGTTTATTGATCGGCTCAAGCAGGGAGCCGAGAGTGTGGAGCGAACGCGCGTCGAAGGCCGACGAGGAAAACGCGGCACCAGGACTGGCGGTGGAATGCCGCACAATTAGGAGCCGCCCTGAGGCGTCGACTGCGGCGTGATCGCGGGCTATCCCGCTACAGCCTGACGACGACCTTGCCGAGATGGCGGCCGGATTTGAGGTACTCGAGTGCCGCCGCGATGTCCTGCATTTCGAAGGTCGCGTCGATCACCGGTCTGATTCCGAGGTGATCGATCATGCCGACCATGCGCTCGAACATCTCGACCGAGCCGACGATGACGCCCTGAATGCGCAGCGTCTTGGCCAGTATCGGCAGCATATCGAGGCGCCCGGCGGTGCCCGTGAGCAAGCCGACCAGGACGATCGACCCGCCGGTGGCCGCGGCCTTGATCGACTCATCGATCGTGCCGCCGCCGCCCGTTTCGACGACATGATCCACGCCGAGACCGCCGGTGATCTCGAGCGCGGCACGACTCCATTCGGGCTCCTGGCTGCGGAGAATCACGGGCTCTGCCCCAAGTTGCTGGAGTTTCCCGAGCTTGGCCTCACTGCCGGTGATCGCAATGGCTCGCGCGCCGGCGGCGAGCGCGAACTGCAGCGCAAATATGCTCACTCCGCCCGAGCCCAGAACGAGCACCGTCTGTCCGGGCTTCAGATCCCCGACCTCGAAGAGGGCATTCCAGGCGGTCAACGCGGCGGTCGGCAGCGTCGCTGCTTCCTCGAATGACAGCGCCTCGGGGATCTTGACGAAGCCGCGCTGGTGGCCCTGGAAGTATCGGGCCAGGACCCCATCGACCCGACACCCGAGCGTCGCCTGTGCGTTCTCGGGTCGGAACGGACCTGCGGTCCAGCTCGGCATCTGCGCGCAGGAGACCCGGTCGCCGACCGCCAGGCGCTCCACCGCATCCCCCACCTCGATCACCTCGCCCGCGCAGTCGGAGAGTGGTACCAGGGGCAGGCGGGTGTCGTTGCCGCGACTCGGGAACTGCCCGAGTGCGACCAGAAGATCGCGGTAGTTCAATGATGCCGCGCGGACGCGGATGCGAATCTCGTCGAGCCGCAACGGCACGATCGGACGCTCGACGAAACTGAAGTGTTCGAGACCGAACGCATCGATCTGGGCGACGAGATTCGTCTCGTCCTGAGGCGCACTCATCGACTCCTCCATGAGGCAGCTGGAGACATGCCGTCGACTCTACGTCGGCGCCGGAGGGCGAAGAACGCACTGACGGTTGATGCAACGTTTCCTGAACGTTGATCGGAGCCGTTGCCGTGCTGCTCGTGACGGGCGCCATCGGCGCCGCGCAGATCTGCCTGGAGTTGATGCTCGGCGAAGAACGCCGGGAGCATGCCTCGGGAGCGGAAACCCGTGGTGTAGACTGTCTGAGTGGACACGCTGACGAGCATCAAGGTTTTCCGGCAGGTGGTCGAGTCGGGGAGCTTCGTCGCGGCATCCGAACGACTGGATCTCTCGCCGGCGATGGTGAGTAAGCACGTGATGCAGGTTGAGAAGCGCCTCGGCGTACGACTTCTCAATCGCAACAGCCGGACGCTCAGCCTTACCGAGCCCGGCCGCGTCTACTTCGAGCGCTGCAAGACCATCCTGGATGATCTCGAGGAGACCGAGCTCGAGCTCGGAACGCTCGGTACGGCGGCTCGCGGAACGCTGCGCATCAGCTGCCCAAGCTGGTTCGCCGGGCAGCGCCTGGCGGACGCGCTTGCCGAGTTTCGGCGCCGTTATCCCGAGATCCTGGTTGACGTCTCGTTCGAGGACCGCAAGGTCGATCTCGTCGAGGAGGGTTACGATGTGACGTTGCGGGTGACATTCGAGGACTCGCTTCCGGCGGGGCTCATTGCCCGTCGCGTTCGTCAGATTCCGACGTTCGTCGCCGCCTCGCGCGAATATCTGAAGCGACACGGCGCCCCGAGCTCCCCGCAGGAGGTCGCCCGGCATGACTTCGTGGGGGTTGGCGGTCTCGATTCGCTCCGATTTGTCGGGCCCGCGGGCAAGACTGAGGAGGTGCCCCTGCGGGTTGTCGTGCGCTACCGCTCACTGGCCGGGACTGCCAATGCAGTTGCCGCAGGCATCGGCCTGGGGATTCTGCCGGACATCTTTTTCGCCGATACCGTGTTCAAGGACGACCTGGTGCCGCTGCTCACGGACCACCCGATTCAGCAGCCGACCTTGTACCTTGTCTATGTGAGCCGCAGACATCTGCCTCTCAAGATCCGGGCGTTCGTGGATTTCGTCGTGGAATGGGCCACCAGGATGGAGATACCGAAGGTGGTCGCCGCGTCCCGCTGACGCGGCTCGGCCCGGCTCGCGACCACTGCAGAGCAGGGCTGGCAGCAATCCCTGGCGGCAATCCCCGCCAGCTCTCACGCCTGACACCTATCCCTAAAGATAGAGGGCACCTATCCCTCTCGACGGCGCGGGGTTTCCTCCAGAGAGATGCAGCATGTCTCTGGCGCCGCTCGTACTCTGCCCCATCGGGCCATATGGTACGGCTAGAGATTGCAGGAGGAGCCAACATGTTGTTCGCGCATGCAGGGTTCCGGCCGTTATGGCCAGTGGTTTTTTTCGTTCCCTTTTTCTTCATGGGGCTCGCATTCCTGCGGCAGGCGATGCACAGGGACGCCTCACCGGCAGCCCGCACCCCTGGGGCGACGCAGGTGCGTTCCCGAACCCCGCGATTCCTTGCGATCGGCGTCGGGGCGCTGGCGTGCCTCGCCGCCGCACGAGCGGTGCGCGCCGATCCCGTGCCCACAGAGCCCAGCGCCTGCGCGAGCGCGAGCCGGCAGGAGGCCAGCGCGCTTGCGGACAGTCTTTACCAGAAGGGTGACTACCAGCACGCCGGGCAGTGCTATGAGGCGGCGGGGGACATGGGACACGCCGACCTGGCGTTCCTGAAGGCGACCGGACCCAAGTCCGAGGAGACAGGCCGGGCGCTCAAAGGACAGGCGGATGCGGCGAAAGCGTTGTTCGCCTCGGTCGGGAAGGCATTCCGCGGGCACTGAAGCTCACAGGGCCCCTGCCGTCAGGCCGCTCCGCTGTTCTCATTCTCATAGATTCTCAGCCGAAGCCAAGCCGTGGACAACAGAGGCGTGGCGACTCCCTTCGCGGCCGCCCGCGTCACCAGGT
>JASHTN010000117.1 GCA_030040525.1 Gammaproteobacteria bacterium
GGCGGGGTCTCGCCGGAGGCCTGCGGCGCCGGCGCCGCGCCCGGTTCCTCCGCGGCAGCCGGGGCCGCCGCCACCGGAGTGCCGGAGTTGCGCACCAGCTGGCCCACGGGCTCGAGCTCCGCGAGCGGCGCGTCGGAGGTGACCCCGAGCTCGGGGAAGCGGCGCGCCTGCGGCAGCACGTGCCGCTCGAGCGAGCCGGCGGCGGCATTGTAGGCCTCGACCGCCTGCGCCAGCCGCTGGCCCATCCGGCCGAGATGGCCGGTGAAGCTGCCGAGGCGGCGATAGAGCTCCTGGCCGAGATCGCGGATCAGCCGGGCGTTGTGCGCCACCGCCGCCTGGCGCCAGCCGTAGGCCACGGTCTTCAGCAGCGCAATGAGCGTCGAGGGCGTGGCGATGATCACGCTCTGGCCGAGAGCGCTGTCGATGAGCCCCGGCCGCTCGGCGAGCGCCGCCGACAGGAACTGGTCGCCGGGCAGGAACAGCACCGCAAACTCCGGGCTGCGCTCGAACTGCGTCCAGTAGCTCTTGGCGGCGAGCTCGCGCATGCGCGTCTCGACCTGCTGCGCGTGGCGGCGCAGCGCTTCTCTGCGCTCCTCCTCGGTTGGCGCATCGAGCGCCGCCAGATACGCATCCAGCGGGGTCTTGGCGTCGATCACAAGGTCGCGGGCGTCGGGCATATGCACCACGAGATCCGGCCGCAGCGCGCCTGCCTCGCCCACCAGCTGCAGCTGCTCGGTGAAGTCGCAGTGCTCGGCGAGGCCGGCGAGCTCCACCAGGCGCCTGAGGGTCAGCTCGCCCCAGCGCCCGCGCACCTCGGGCCGGCGCAGTGCGGTCACCAGATTGCGCGTCTCGCGCTGCAGCTGCAGCTGGCTGCCGCTCAAGGTCTCGATCTGGGTGCGCAGCGCCGCGAAGGCCTCGCGCCGCTCGCGCTCGAGCGTCTGCACCTGCTGCTCGGTGCGCGCGAGCGCGGCGCGCAGCGGCTCGACCAGCTGCGCGATCGCCGCCTCGCGCTCCTTGAGGGCGCCCTGCGCGATCGCCTGATCGCGCCCGAGCGATTCGCGCGCCAGGCGCAGGAACAGCTCGCTGTTGGTGCGCAGCGTCTCCCCGGCGAGCGAGTCGAAGGCCGCGCGCAGCCGCATCTCGGACTGCTCGAGCAGCCGCACCCGGTCGGCATCCTGCAGCGCGCTCGCCTCGAGCCGCGCGCGCGCCTCGGCCAGCTCAACCCGCAGCGCCCCGACGCGCCGCATCGCGCGCAGCTGCATCAGCAGCGCACCGAGGACCGCTGCGATGAGCAGCGCTGCGGCGGCGACCGGCAGGAGGAGCGCACCGCTCACGACGCGCCAGCGCGCTCGAAGTGCGCGAGGTAGTTGACGTCGAGACCTGCCGCGAGACTCACCGCTCCGGTGAAGGGGTTGAGCTCGATGCCGGCGGTGCCGGCGAGGTCGAGTCCCGCGGCGCGTCCCCAGCGCGCCAGCTCCGCAGGCTGGATCAGCCGCTCGTACTCATGGGTGCCGCGCGGGATCAGCCTGAGGAGATATTCGGCCGCGACGATCGCCAGCAGGAAGGACTTGAGATTGCGGTTGAGTGTCGAGACGAACACCGCGCCGCCCGGACGCACGAGCCGCGCGAGCGTCACCATCGTGGCGGCGGGCGCGGGCACGTGCTCGAGCATCTCCATGCAGGTCACGACGTCGTAGGCGGCGGGCGCCTGCTGCGCGAGCGCTTCGGCGGCGCTGACGTGGTAGTCGATGACGAGGCCGGACGCCGCGGCGTGCAGCCGCGCCGCCTCGATCATGCCGGGAGCCAGGTCGATGCCGGTCACCTGCGCCCCGGCGCGCGCCAGACTCTCGGCGAGCAGTCCGCCGCCGCAGCCGACGTCGAGCACGCGCCGGCCGGCGAGCGGCACGCGCGCCGCGATGAACTGGGCGCGCACCGGGTTCAGCAGGTGCAGCGGGCGGAACTCGCCGTGCGCATCCCAGAAGCGCGCGGCGAGCGCATCGAACTTGCGCAGCTCGCCCGGATCGACGTTGGCGGCAGAGGCGTTCGGGCTTGCGGACATGCGACTCGCGTCGGGCAACTCAGCGCCGCAGTATATCGGTGTGCGCGTGGCCGCGCCCCCGCTGCCCGTGTAGGCGTACCCTCACCGCGAGGTCAGGGTTTGCCTGACGCTGCCGCGAATTCAGCCGCCGTTCAGTGCACTTGCGCGACCGTCAGTGGGCAAAACAGGAGCTGGACACACGGCACAGGAGGTGCGGCATGCGATACAGACTCATCGGCGGCATCCTGGCGGTGCTGCTGCTCGCGGCGCTGCCGGCGGCGGCGTTCGCACAACTGGCGATCGGCATAACGGTCAACACCGCGCCACCCCCGCTGCCGGTCTACGTACAGCCGGCCTGTCCGGACGTCGGCTACCTGTGGACGCCGGGCTACTGGGCATACGGTGACGGCGACTACTACTGGGTTCCGGGAACCTGGGTGCTGGCACCCCAGCCGGGCCTGCTGTGGACGCCCGGCTGGTGGGGCTGGAGCGGCGGCGTGTACGCCTGGCATGCCGGCTACTGGGGGCCGCAGGTGGGCTTCTACGGCGGCATCGATTACGGATTCGGCTATTCCGGCAACGGCTATGGCGGCGGCTACTGGCGCGGCAACAATTTCTATTACAACAGCAGCGTCAACAATGTCACCAACACCACCAACATCACGAACATCTATAACTCGCCCCCGCCGCACCGCGCCGCGAGCCCGGTGAGCTTCAACGGCGGTCAGGGCGGCGTGCGCGCCGAGCCCACCGCGGCACAGCTCGCGCAGCAGCACGCGCAGCATGTGGCCCCGACTGCGGCTCAGCAGCGGCAGGAGGAGGCCGCTTCCCGTAACCGCGAGATGCGCGCCGCGGTGAACGGCGGCAAGCCGCCGGTCGCGGCGACCGTGCGGCCCGGAGAGTTCTCCGGCAAGGACGTAGTCGCCGCGGTTGCCGCCGGCGGCCCGGTGCACGCGGCGCACCCGGCCGCGCGGCTGGCCACGAGCGAGCGAGGCAGCGAGCGGCA